>NZ_JTHF01000137.1 GCF_001043895.1 Methylobacterium indicum | reverse complement strand
CCGCCCCGGCGGCGCCCGCCGCGCAGGGCCAGCAGCAGACCGGCCCGATGGTCGTGCAGGTGAAGGCCGAGCCGTCCCAGGCTGATTGGACCAAGGTCTGCGGCAAGGACCAGGGCAGCGGCAACGAGGTCTGCTACACCACCCGCGACTTCGTCTCCGACCAGGGCCAGGCGGTGCTGGCGGTGGCGGTCTACGACATGAAGGGCCCGCAGGGCTCGAAGGTGGTGCGCTTCCTGATGCCGCTCGGCCTGCTGCTGCAGCCCGGCATCCGCTTCACGGTCGATAACGGCCAGCCGACCGCCGGCCGCTATGCCGTCTGCTTCCCGAACGGCTGCTTCGCCGAGGCCCCGGGCCTGAAGGACGACGTCGTCGCCGCGATGAAGAAGGGCACGACCCTGAACGTCAGCGTGCAGAACCAGATGCAGCGCGAGGTCACCTTCGCGGTGCCGCTGGCCGGCTTCGGCAAGGCCTTCGACGGCGCCCCGATCGACCCGAAGGTGCTCGAGGAGCAGCAGAAGAAGCTCCAGGCCGAGCTCGAGAAGCGCTCCGAGGACATGCGCAAGCAGCTCGAGCAGAAGGGCGCCGCGGCCCCCGCGGCGGCTCCGGCCAAGTAAGGCTTACGTCATCGTCGCGGGCTCACGGCCCGCGACCGGAGACGAGAAAGGGCCGGGCGGCGACGCCCGGCCCTTTCTCGTTCGCCTGGTGCGGTTCCCGGACGATCCCGTCCGAAGAACGGATCGCGATGCTCAGTTCGCCGTGTCGCTCCGCATGCGGTAGCCGCCCCGTGCGTCGCGCTCGAACATCTCGGCGATGCGGGCGTGGCGCAGGGCCTCGCCGGACTCGTCCGGCACCAGGTTCTGCTCCGAGACGTAGGCGACGTACTCGGTCTCCTGGTTCTCGGCGAGCAGGTGGTAGAACGGCTGGTCCTTGGACGGCCGCACCTCCTCGGGGATCGCCTGCCACCATTCCTCGGTGTTGGCGAAGACCGGGTCGACATCGAAGATGATGCCGCGGAACGGGTAGATCCGGTGGCGCACGACGTCGCCGATGTTGAACCGGGCGAGGCGGATGACCGCGCCGGACGGCGCGGCGTCGGGCTGCGGGGCGGGCATGGCGGAGGTGGTCTGTCCGAAGGGCATGGGCATCAACATAGGATGACGGGGGCGGGATTGCACCGGCGCGCCGGTCGCGCGCAAGGCAGGTCCCGCCCCCCTGGTCTCACGATGCCGGGAGCGTCACGCGTCCAGGCCGTAGGCCCGGGCGAGGTCGGGGTCCTTGGCGGCGACGAGCTTGGCGAGGTCGACGATCACGCTGGCCTGCTTCCAGGTGGCGTCGTCCTGCATCTTGCCGTCGAGCATCACCGCGCCGGTGCCGTCGGGCATCGCCTCCAGGATCCGCCTGGCGAAGGCGACCTCGGCGGTGTCGGGGGCAAAGACGCTCTTGGCGATGGCAACCTGGCTCGGATGCAGGGTCCAGGCGCCGGCACAGCCCATCAGGAAGGCGTTGCGGAACTGGACCTCGCAGGCGGCGGCATCGGAAAAATCGCCGAACGGGCCGTAGAACGCCTTGAGGCCGTTGGCCTGGCAGGCATCGACCATCCGGGCGATGGTGTAGTGCCAGAGGTCCTGCTGCACGCTCGCCCGCTCGGAGGCGCCGGGCGTCGGGTCGGCGATGACCTTGTAGTCGGGGTGGCCGCCGCCGACCCGGGTCGTCTTCATGCCGCGCGACGCCGCCAGATCCGCGGGGCCCAGGCTCATGCCGTGCATGCGCGGCGACGCGCAGGCGATGGCGTCGACGTTGGCGACACCCTCCGCCGTCTCCAGGATCGCGTGGATCAGGATCGGCTTCGCGACCCCGGCCTTCGCCTCGAGCTGGGCCAGCAGCTGGTCGACGTAGTGGATGTCCCACGGCCCCTCGACCTTGGGCACCATCACGACGTCGAGCTTGCTGCCGACCTCGGCCACGATCTCGATCAGGTCGTCGAGCAGCCACGGGCTGTTGAGGGCGTTGACGCGGGTCCACAGGCCGGTGCCGTGCCGGGCGAAGTCCACGTCGCGGGCCATGGCGATGAAGCCCTTGCGGGCGTTCAGCTTCTGGTCGGCCGGGACCGCGTCCTCGAGGTTGCCCAGCACCACGTCGACCTGTCGCGCCAGCTCCGGCACCCGGGCCCGGACCTTGTCGTTGTGCGGCGGCACGAAGTGGATCATGCGCTCCAGGCGCACCGGTAGCTCGCGGAACGGGGCCGGGGCCCCGGTGGCCAGGGGCTGGAAGAAGCGGCGCGGCAGTTTCATGGGCGTATCGTCTCCAACCCCGGGCACGGCCGGCTCGGGGCGCGAGCCCGTTCTCGCGCAAGCCCGGCCGTGCCCGAGGGTTAGTGCAGGGGCGCCGCGGCCGTAAAGGGCCCCGCGTCTCGGCAGAAGGTCGGGGCGTCCTGAGTGAGACGAGCCGTGATGATCGGGCCGCCCTCGCGACCGAAACGGCGACGCGCGCCGCCTGCGGCCCGTCACGATTGACCCCCCACCGATCTCCTCAAGTCACCCCGTGAAGACTTGCGATGTTTGATTTCAGTGTTAGCATCATTACGGCCGGAAGGGGCAGAAGATCCCGGACGGTGCGGCGGCCGGACTGAGCGACGGCCGAGGACATCCGCGCCGTGACCTGGCGGGTACCCGGGCGAAACCTGGACGCGCGTGCCCTTTCGCACGTGCGTGATGGAACGGGCGTGGGGTCCCGGCGTTCACCGGATGAGGCGGGCGGCGGAGGATCGACACTCATGTCGCAAGAGATGAGCCGACGCCGGCTGGCCGGCGCGGCAATGGCGACGCTCGCCCTGGTGGCGGCGGGACCGGCCCGGGCCGGCACGGTGGCGGACCGGCAGCGCTCGACCGTTCGGGCGAGCTTCACGGCGGAGCAACTGGCGGCGGGCCGGCCCGAGGGCCTGCCCGCGACGGTGCGGCTGCCGGGCGACGACCCGGCGGCGTTCAAGAGCTTTCTCGACGGCGCCACGATGGCCTCGCGCGCGCCCTGGCTCGCCCTGTCGGGCGGCGGGGAGAACGGCGCCTTCGCGGCGGGTCTCCTCAAGGGCTGGACCCAGGCGGGCACGCGCCCGGATTTCGGCGTGGTCACCGGAGTCTCGACCGGCGCGCTGATCGCGCCCTTCGCCTTCGTGGGTGCCTCGCAGGACGGCGCCCTGGAGAAGGCCTATACCGACACCTCCGCGGCGGACGTGTTCGAGTTCGGCGGCGGGCAGGAGAGCCTGACCGACACCTGGCCGCTCAAGCGCGGCATCGAGCGCAGCGTCACGCCCGCGCTGCTCGCCGCCGTGGCGGCCGAGCACCGCAAGGGACGGCGCCTCCTCGTCGTCACCACCGAGCTCGATTCCCTGCGCCCGACCCTGTGGGACATGGGCGCCATCGCGACGGCGGGCGGACCCGCCGGGCTCAAGCTCTTCCGCGAGGTGATGCTGGCCTCGGCGGCGATCCCCGGCATCTTCCCGCCGGTGATGATCGACGCGACCGGCCCGGACGGGAAGCGCTTCCAGGAGATGCACGCCGATGGCGGCGCCACCGCGCCGTTCTTCGTCGCGCCGGGCCGCTCGTTGCTGGAGCAGGTCGAGGGCGCATCGCCGGCAGACGACAAGCTGCCGGCGCCGGCGATCTACGTCGTCGTCAACACCTCGCAGGCGCCCGACTTCCAGGTCGCCCAGCGCTCGATGCTGAGCATCCTCGGCCGCTCGCTCTCGGCGATGATCAAGGCCCAGACCGCCGGCGCCATCGCGGTGACGAAGGCCTTTGCCGCCCGCACGGGCACGCCGATCCACGTCGCCACCATCGACCAGCGCTTCGGCCAAGTCTCGCAGGCGCCGTTCGAGCAAGGCTATATGCGGGCCCTGTTCGCGCACGGCGAACGGCTGGGGCGGGCCGGCACCGCCTTCGACTGGTCGCCCGACACGATGGCGACCAGCTCGACCCGGCGCAGCGCCAGCAACGCGCCGTAGAAGTCACTGCGAAGCTTCGTCGGAGGTCCGACAAAGCAGGATCGGTGTACAGGCCAACCGACATTCCGGGGTCCCGCCGCAGGCGAGACCCCGGAATGTCGAGGGAGCAAGCTAGAGCATGAATCGGCGCCCGGCGTCGGCAGCGTTCTCTCTCTCGCTACGGCTCAGGTATCGCGCGTGAGACGGGTTGTTCTGCCTTCGGTCTTTTCGGGTTCATGAGCGCGCGACCTGACCCAACAGCGCGTGAGCAGCAGAGGTCGAAAGCCGAGCTTGGCATAGAGATACCGTGCTTGTCCTCCGACCACGGCTCCGAGGAAAACGCTGCTGCAGCCGCAGGCCCGAAGTTCCCCCGCAAAGGCTGCGATCATACCGGATGCGATGCCCTGCCTTCGGTAAGCGGGCAGAGTGAACAGATCTTCGATGATGCCCGCTCCACTGGGAGCGGTGGCTGAAGCCCCGTAGGCGACGGGCTGGCCGTCGACGCAGGCGAGGTGGAATCGGTAAGCCCCCTGCTTGGCGCGGTAGCCGGCGACGATGCCATCCGTCACTTCTGGAGCGAGGACTGCGCCACCGGTCCTCGCTCCCTCCTCATGGTCCCGGCGCACGAGGGCCGCCAACGCCTCCCAATCAGACTCGTTTTCGACCGGGTTCAGGTCGGTAATGGAACGCGCGCGAACCTGCCCCTCCAGCCGCATCTGGATGACCGCCGGCTGCTCCTTGAAGCCGTCCAACGCGAGCCGCGCGGTGAAAGGTTCGGGGGTGAAGGGATCGGTATGGATCACGCCCCACGGAGAATGGCCCAAATGATCGCTCATGGCCTGGAACACGCCATCGATCTGTTCGGGCGTTTCAGCCGTCACTGTATCGATGTGGTTCGCGTCCCAGACCTCCGGGTGATCGGGGTTCCTCACCACGCGGGCGTACTGCGTCTCCACGGTCTGATGGCCGAGGCCCCGCTGCCAGCGATAAGCTTCGACGATCGTGCGCAGACGAAGGTCGAGCGTCCGTTCCATCACCGCTGCTACCTCTGAAGGCTGGACCAGGGCTCGTGGATCGATCGGGCGATAAGCTCGCACGGGGAACGGTATCCGAGCGCGCTGTATCGGTGAACCCGGTTGTCGTGGTCGAGCCGGGCGTGAAGCTGGCGGAGAATTGCCTCGGTAACTGAGATCGGAAAGACGCGGACGCAGGCGCGCTTCAACGTCCGGGCCAACGCCTTTGTCATGCCATTCAGAAGAATGCCCCCGCGGATCGCCCTCACCCGCGCATCAGCGTCGGCGTCCCCAGCCGCGGGGTCACGCCCTCGCGCATCACCAGGCGGCGCAAGGGGGCGATGGTCGAGAGAGCCAGCAACCCCGCGCCGCGGGCGAGGTCGCTCGGCAGGAAGGCGGTGAGCAGGCTGCGGTTGAGGGTGTCGACCGCGCCGGTGCGCAACCGGGCATCGAGGGCCCGGCCGCGGGCGAAGCCCGCCAGCACCGCCTCCGAGCCGGGATCGCGCGCGCCCTCCGCCACGGCGTCGCGGAGCGCCGCGGCGTCGCGCAGGCCCAGGTTCAGCCCCTGGGCGCCGATCGGCGGGAAGACGTGGGCGGCCTCGCCGACGAGGGCCAGGCGCGGGCCGACCGGGCGCGGCACCGAGAGGCCGCGCATCGGCACGAGGCCGCGAGGCCCATCGATCCGCATCGCACCCAGCATCGACTGCGCCTGCCGCTCGATCGCCGCGGCGAGCGCCGCATCGTCCAGGGCGGCGAGGCGCTCCGCCCGCGCCTCGGCCGAGACCCAGACCAGGCTGGAGCGGCGCCCGCCCGGCAGCGGCACCAGGGTGAAGGGTCCTTCGCGGGTGTGGAACTCGGTCGAGACCTCGCGGTGGTCGCGGGCATGCGCCAGGATCGTGGTCAGCGCCTTCTGCGGGTAGGTCCAGCGCCGTGCCGCGAGACCCGCCGCCTCGCGCAGGGGCGAGGCGCCGCCATCGGCCGCGACGACGAGGCGGGCGGCGACGTGCCCGCCGCCCTCCAATGCCAGCACGGCCCGGTCCGCCGCGACGGTGCACCCGGTGGAATCGTGCTCGACCGGCACCAGTTCCGGGACCGCCCGGGCGCGGGCCCGCAGGGTCTCGACGAGGCGGGCGCTCTCGACGTTCCAGCCGAAGGCGTCGAGGCCGATCTCGCGGGCGACGAAGCGGGCCGGCGGCGGACGAAACAGGCTGCCGGTGTCGTCGATCAGGTGCATCTCGGCGAGCGGCGCCGCCTGCGGCTCCAGCGCCTCCCAGGCGCCGAGCGCCCGCAGGAGCCGCACCGAGCCGTCGAGGAGGGCGACGGTGCGCCCGTCGGCCACGGGCGCGTGGCGGCCGACGAGGGCGGTGCGCACCCCGTCGCGGGCGAGCGCCAGGGCGGTGGCGAGGCCGACCGCGCCGGCGCCGACCACCGCCACGTCGTAGAGGGGTCCTTCG
>NZ_JTHF01000136.1 GCF_001043895.1 Methylobacterium indicum | reverse complement strand
CCAGCCGGTATCCGTCCCGTCACCCCGCGCCCTACGGTCCCAAGGCAGGGTCAGCTTCACCCGCCCGAACGCGTCGGTGTGGATCTCCTCGCCCGGCGGCCCCGCGATCCTGGCGATCTGCAACCCGTCGATGCGCGGGCGCGGCACTGTCCGATGCGGCGTCGCCGGCCGGTCGGCCGGCAGGGTGGTGAAGGCGTTCTCGTAATGCGGCGTGCCGGCCCCCGACTCGTAGGTCGGGTCCTCGGCCCGGTGCAGGATCTGCGTGATCACCTGCGCCGGGTAGACATGGCCCGGATGCGCCACCTCGTAGGGGGTGAAGCGCACGCCTGCCGCGAGCGTCCTCACGCTGGAGCGGCCCTCGACGCGGTCGAACCCGGTCTCGGTCGCCTGGATGCGCAGCCGCGTGGCGCGCTCGCCCGCCTCGCGGGTCAGCGCCCTTGCCGGATACTCGTAGAGTTCGTAAGCCGTATTCTCGGGAACACGGTCGATCGCCCTGCGAGGAAGGCCGGATGTCGGCCGGACGCGAGCCCCGCCGGAGATCTGCCCGCCGGGATCCCGGCCAGGCCCGCGCGGCCGATCCTGCCCCTCGAGGGCAAGTCGTCCGCTTCACTCCAGCCTCACGCTCTCGAACCGCCGCAGGACGGCCCCAGCCTGCACAGCCATCATGTCTGTAGGGGACGTTATCGCCCGTAGTACAGGGATGCACGAAGGCGTCAATGTGGGTCGATCCCGCGGTGCAGAGGAGCCTTGATGACGTCCACGCCCTCGGAGAAGCCCTCAGGTCGATCCCGACGACGTTGATCTCACGGGGTCGATCCCCGCGGATGCGGGGGAGCCGGCACATCGCCGGTCGGCTCGTCGCCGGACCACGGTCGATCCCCGCGGATGCGGGGGAGCCTCTGCCAGTCAATATACTGACATCATTCACTTATCAAAGAGCTCGTCTCCTGGGCCAGGGTCGTCTCCTGGGCCAGGGGCGGTATCCCCGCTCCGCGGCCCAGCGGGCGGCGGGTGAGAAGGACGCCCTCATGGGCGATCACCTCCTTGGGCGGCGAACCGAGCGTGCGAACGCCGAGCGCGCCTGCCGCAGACGTGTCCGCCCAGGTCATCACGATGCTGCCACGGCCGAGCTGGCCGTACCAGTCCGACAGCACGGTCCAGACACGATCGCGCACGCCCGCGCTCATGCGCGGGTAGGCGTAGACACCGGGGGCCAGCTCCAGCATGGCGGATCCCAGGAAGCCCCGGTAGCGATCCTCGACATCGCGGGTGACGACCACGCAGAGCGGCATGCCCCTCTCCTCGTCGCGTTCACGTCGGCTCGGGGTCGGTCGTCGAACCGACCTCCGCCTGGGGGGCGTCGTCCCGCTCCCGAGGCACCAGGACGGACTTGATCGCGTCGATCAGCCCCGGGATGACCTCGCGTCGGCGAAACAGCTCGGCTGCCCTGCGGCGGACCAGCCGGACGATGCTCTCCGGACGCTTGGTCGCCTCCTTGGCGGCCCCGAAGGCGATGTCGAGGACGACGTCGTGGCGCCGCACGTCGGCGATGTCGAGGACGAAGCTCTGTCCGGAGTCTTCGTGGATGAAGCCGAGTTGGGGGATCGTGCCGGTGGCGGCCACCGCGATGGCGGCGGCGGCCTGCACCGTCACAGCCGCGTGGTTGAGGGCCTGGTTGGGCAGGTCCGCGCTGTCGGGGTTCGCCCGATCGTAGCGGCGTCCGCGCCAGGGCACGCCGAATCGCTCGGCGGCCAGCTCGTAGGCCCGCTTGATGCGCCCGCCCTCCATGCCGCGCAGGACCGCGATGTCGCGGGTTCGCACGATCTCGCCGAAGCGCAGGGCGTACATCCGCCGCGCCACCTCCATGCGCGTGGCCTTCACCGCCCAGAGCTCGACCTGGCGCCGAGCCAGGGCGGAGGTGTCCGGCAGGAGCGGCGGCGCCGTGTAGAGCCGTACGCCCCCCTCCCCGATGGCGCACAGGGCGCAGCCGTGGCGGGCGAGGAGCCGGAGGGCGTCGTGGGTCACCGAGGAGCCCGGGCCGAGCAGCACGGCCGAGACCGACTGATGCGGAATCTGATCGTCGCCCGGTGCGAGGGTCGCGCCGCCCTCCGGCCCGGCTCGAGTGACGAACCGCAGGCAGCCGTCCTCCACCTCCAGGCGGCCGCGGTCGAGCCAGAGGAGGCCGTGCCGGTCGCCATGGGGGACGCGGGCCGTGTCGAGGCCGAGGCGGCCGAGGAGCATGGCGCTATCGTCCCGCCGGCCGCAGCAGCAGCATGCCGAAGCCGAACGCGCCGTGCCGCCCCACCCCGTGTCCCAGCAGGGCGGCGAAGGCCGCCGGATCGACGATCGTCAGCACCCCGTCCACCACGGTCTCCGGCCCGGCGAACCCCGGCCGGCGGCGGGACGCGGCATCCGGCGGGATGGATCGCACGGTGCGGATGCGCCGATGCGCCACCAGGCGGAAGGCGGAGAGGCGCGCCGCCGAGCCCAGGCGCCGTTCCAGCCAGGCTTGGTAGATCGGTTCGCGCTCCAGTGGATCGTTCGCCTCGCTCCCGCCCGCCAGATCGCGTTGCTCGAGCGCCGCCAGGAAGGCGTCCCGCTCGTGGCCGCCCTGGCGGTCCGCCGCCGACCGGGCGGCGGCGGCACGCGGACCGTAGCGCACCACCGGCCGCATCCGCAGGGTAAAGCCGTAAGCGGCCCCCTCGGCAAAGGCGCGCGGCATCGCCTTCGCCTCGAACGGATGTGGAAAAATCGCCGCCAACGCGCTCTCGGCGTCGTCGTCCGCGCGCCAGTCCGCCTCCCAGTCCGGAGGGGGTTCGGGGCGCGCATCCGCACGGGGATCGGCCGCTCGCAGGGCGTCCTTGTCGTGGCTATAGCCGAGCAGCATGTCCGGTCCGCCGTCGCGGCCTGGCATCAGGCGCCAGGGCTGAGGGGCCGCCGCCCCGAAGCGCCGCCGCAGGGCGAGATGCAGCGCGTAGCCGAGATCGTCGTCGAGGACACCCTGATGCGCCGCGAAGGTCCGCAACGCCGCGGGCGCCACGGCGGTGCGCACGAGGTGCAGGAGCGGACCGCTCACGGGGTCTCTCCGTGGGTGCGCGCCGGAAGGCACAGCCGGCCCTCGATCACCCCGCGCGAGCCGCCATGCACGCCCACCACCCAGTCGCGCTCGTCGCACATGTCCAGGCGGCGCTCACGCTCCCCCGGCGCTCGATCGGACGGCCCCAGGTCGGCCGGCCATTGGGCGCGCACCCGACGCTCGGAGCGGGGCCAACCGTCGGGCGTCTGCCGGAGGCGGGAGGGATGGAGGCGAAAGCGCTCCGTGCCTGCCGCGCACGCAGCGAGGGCAAGATCGAGGGCGGTGCGGATGTCGTTCGATGCGATGCGCCCGGCCACCAGCGGCCGCGACGGCAGGCAGGGCTTTCGCCCGATGAAGAGCGGCCGCTCCGGCCGGTCGAGGGCGCCCTCGATCTCCGCCAGGGTCGGACTTTCCTCGGGCGGATCGAGGTGGAAGACGACCAGCACCAGCGCATCGGCATCGGCATCGCGGTAGCGGATATGGGGCGAGTCGTAGGTCGCCGCCCCGCCGCTGCGGCCCTCGACGCGGCCTCGCGTGGTCCAGCCCCGGTCGCCGGCGCCGAGGCGGGCGGTCTGGAAGTCGCGCACCCGCCGGCCCTCCGCCACCCGGGCGGAGCCCAGGACGAGGCGGGCTTGCAGCCGGTCGAGCAGGGCACCGTCGGCCCGGTCGTAGCCCAGCGCGTTGGCGAGGAGCCCGGTCACCGTCGAGCGACCGGGGAAGTCGCGCACGACCCCGTAGGCGTCGATGATGTCGCCGCCGAAGGCGCAGAGCGGCGCGTCGAGGAGGAGGACGAGGTGGTCCGGCACGGCCGCTACCCCGCGATCGACGCCCGGCGCACCAGGGCGCCGGCACGGGTGGCGAGGTCGGGCAGGGGCATCGCGTCGATGCCGTGCAGGCGCGCCGCGCCGCGGGCCGCCTGCCACCGGGTCTCGTGCGGGCCGAACATCCCGTCGAGCCCCTCGATCTCCCGCTCGATCGCCCGGGCGGTCTCGCGGGCCAGGGTCGCGCCGGCCTCCAGCGCCTGGCGGTTCCGGGGCGGCTGGACGGGATCGCGGAAGGCGTTGGCCAGGGTGCGCGGCTGGCGTTCGCCGGCCTCGACCAGCACGAGGTCGGCATAGGCGTAGGGCGCCGTCGAACCCCGCTTGGCCCCGGGGCTGACGGTGGCGACGAGGTGGACCAGGTTCTCGACCACGCGGGCCGCGAGGTCGCGCGCCTCCGGGTCGAGGCCGGCCCAGGCCTTGCGCGGGCACCCGGTCAGGTTCGAGACCAGGAGCGGCACGTCGACGACGACGTATCCATAATAGAGGCCCGAGGTCAGCTCGGTATCGAAGACGCCGGCCGCGCCCGCATCCTCGCGCTCGGCGAGGTCGTCGACCACGGTGAAATAGTCGAGCTCGGGCTGCTCGTCATGGACCGTGAAGGCGTGGGCGACGTGGATGGCGGCGTCGGTGTTGGCACGGACGTCGGAGGTCACCATGCGGCCGAACAGGGCGCTCTCGAGACCCGGGGCGAGGTGGTTCTGCTCGCGCAGCTGCTTGAGGTTCGCCTTCCCGTCGCCGTCCTTGAAGAAGGCCTGTGCGGCGGCCTCCGCGGCCTTGGCGTCCTCCGCCTCCCCGGCGATGCGGGCGGCGTTCTCGGCGAGATAGGCGAGTTCGGGGCGGCCGAGCAGCAGCGCCTGGCGGGACTTCTTGTCGCCGGCCTTGCCGCCGTAGACCTTCTCCACGAAGACCTTCTCGATGGCGTCCACCACCGCCTCGTCGGCCCGGCCGCGCAGCGGATCCGTCACCGCCTGTTCGATCGCGACCTTGGAGCGCTCGGCCTCGAGGCCGACCTCCTCGGCGAGGCGGTGCAGGCCGCGGGCGTCCTCGGTCATGCGCCAGTGGCGCTTCAGGCATTGCGAGGAGATCCGCGTGCGGGTGGCGCCGCCGAAGGGCAGGCGCTTGGCGAGCCCCGCATCGTCGCGGTTGAGGAGCACGCCCGGATAGGAGGCCAGGAAGTGGATCTGGATGAAGCGGGGAGTGGTCACGCTCGAGCGTCCTCGTCGATCTGGTCGGCATCGCGGTCGTTGCCGGCTTCCGCAGCGTAGTAGGCGCGGGCGAGCGCGAGGCGGGCCTCGTCGGCCCGCGTCTCGTCCAAGCCCTCGCTCAGGATCAGGTGCGCGAGGGGCGTGAGGTCGAGGGGGATTGCACCGGCGGCGGCCAGGAACCGGCCGAGGCGGGCGACCTGGGCGACGAGCGCGGGCCCCCGGGCCGTGGTGAGCCGCATCAGTCGCGTCTCCGACACGCCGGCGGCGTGGATCCTGCGTCCGGCCTCGCGCTCGCGGTGCCGCGGGCCCGTCATCTGTCCGTCGGCCCCGCGCTCCCGCACCGGCGCGTGGACCTCACGCGCCGCGGTGCCGGCCAGGGTCGCGACCAGGTGGCAGATCAGCGCCCAGCGGCGAAAGCCCTCGTCGGAGGCGAAGGCGCGCCGGTTCACGCCGGCCGCGATCAGGAGCGGGATCACCGCATCGACGCCGCGGCCGGGGGCTGCCGGATCCAGGCGCCGCAGCGTCGCCCGGGTCCCGGTCGGCAGACCCGGCATCCGGCCGGAGATCGACCGCAGCTGCGCGGAGAGCGAGGGCGCCCGCCGTGCCGTCCGCTCGCCCGCCTCGGTCATCGGTTCGGCCTCACCCGGCATCCTTCACCTCCGCCACGAACGCGCCGGCCCGGCGCTCGAACAGGTCCGAGGCCTGGGCCCGGGCCCGGATGCGCCGCACCTCGGTGCGCGGCGCCGCCTCGGCGGCCTCGGCGAGGACCGCGCGGGCGAGGCCCGCGAGCCGCCCCCGCCAGGGCATCCGATGCGGCCCGTCCCGCTCCGCCACCTCGTTCCAGAATGCGTCGTCGAAGAAACCCGCCTCAACGCGGCCGTCATAGGCCGCCTGCCAGGACGCGGCCTTGCGCTGGGCCACCTCGTCGTCGAGCCGCACGCCGTCACGTCCGCCTCGCATCAGCGCCACGAGGGCGTGGCGCAGGATGCGCCCCATCTCCCCGGCCTCGTCGGCGCGCTCCTGCGCGACCTTGCCGGTGCGGTCGAGGATCACGTCGCCACGCTGTTTCAGCAGGGCACCGACGAAGCCCGGTACCGGCAGGTGACGCTCGTGGAAGCCCTCGGTCTTGCCCTGGCCGCGGACCACAGCACTGAAGACGAAGACGAGACCAGCGATGGGCATGCCTGGGGTCGGGGTGGCGAGCACCGGCCGCACGATGATGTCGGTGTTCATCAGCCGGGCGATCTGCCGGTAGCCGAACCCGGCTCCGGTCGGCGTGTAGGCCTTCTCGCCGTCATTCAGTACCGGCGCCCACGGATCGCCGGTCCGCCCGGTGAGCGCCTTCGCCTCGATCCGGGCGACCTTCGAGCCGGCGGTCCGGGCGACGAGGCCGCCGTCCTCCCGCACCAGCCGCACGCGCCGGCATACCTCGACGTAGAGCGGATCGAGCCCCGCGAAGCCCCGCGAGGCCTGCCCGTCCCACGGAGCGAGCCAGACGAGGCCCACCCCGTCGCGGGCGGCGAGCGCCGGCTGCCTCTTCAGGATCCGGTCGCGCCCTCCGGCGAGGAGCTGGCCGACATCGTGCCGGAAGGCGGCGCCGGGACTGCCCTGCGGGCGCAGCCCGAGGGTCGTGCGGCTGCCGAAGCCGCTATTCATCCGGCTGATGCCGAAATTGTCCCTCCCCATGAAGCCCTCCTGGGTCTGGAGGCTGACCAGGGCGAAGAACCAGTGGTCGTCCGCGGCGCCCCGCATCCGCTCGGCCTTCAGGTCGTGGTTCTTGGCCGTGACCAGCATGTCGAGGGCGTCGGGCGCCTCGATCCGCCCCCGGTACTCCGCGGCGTTCGCAGGTCGGACCACCGGCGGCTGGAGCAGGGCCGGCTTGCTCCAATCCTCGACCACGAGGTCCCAGGCCTCGCCGTCCGGCCAGTCCGGGGTGAGGGCGAGGAGCAGCCGGCGCCACGCTTCCCCAGTCTCCGGCAGCGCCGCCGCACCGGCGCGGTGGAGGGCCATCGCGGCGACCTGGACCAGGAAGGCGTGCCAGGCTTGGCGCTGGTGCGGGCGCAAGGCCGGGAAGGCGGCGACGGCGTCGGTGCTCAGGGCGGCCAGGATGTCGAACAGGTTGCCTGTTCTCGGCTGGCTCGATCGATCGCGGTAGCGGATCGGCATGTGAGATCCCCGCGGATGCGGGGGAACGACCCGCATGATGGCGGCGCCCACCATCTGGCGTGGGCGATCCTCTCAGGGAGAGGGAGCGGTTCGGGGCAGGAAAGCCTGCCCCGATGGATTTACACGCGCGTGACCGGCGCCCCGGACGATGATTTGCTCAAGGTGATCGAGTCGTCGCAAGCCCGCTCGGTCATGTAAGCCTCGCGCGACATCGCTATGATGCGCCCGTTATCGGCACGCAAGTGCCATCGCCATCCGCGCCGTCCGGCGGATCTGAATTTCTCGTATTTCATCATCGGCTCCTGAGACAGGAACGACTTGACGAATGGCGCTGAAGATCTAAGAATGTCGCGTCAGCAGACACCCGATCGAGCGGTCCCAAGCCGAGACTCGTTCGGATCAGGCCCGAAGACGCTGGAACGTCTTCGAGCCTTTTCCGTTCGTACGTTTTGATACTCTAGGTGTGATTCAGGCGCAAGCGCCGATGTTGACACACGCCGTACAGGATCTTCGTTACTGCTGCGGCACCATTTGGCGGTTCGACGAAAGCCGGCTCACCCTGCCCGCAGCCCGAGCCGGTCGTAGCGGAATTCGACCGCGCCCAGCGTGAACCTCACGCCCTCGGCGCCCACCTCATCCCGAACCGCGGCAGTCGCGTCGTCGGGGATCGGCCCGGCCTTCGTCAGCATCCATCCCGGGATGCGCAGCTGCGTGACCACTGCCCCGAACGGGCCGACGAACGGTACCTCCGGCCGGATCAGCCGGTCGTCGGCGCCGAGCCGGGTGCGTACCGTTTCGTCCTCGGGAAACGACAGGTCCGTGAAGGGAGCCGTCATGTCGAGCCGATGGTGAGCGGCCAGGGCCATGTCGGCGACACGGCCGCCCTCCTGGCAGGTCGCATGGTCGAGCCAGGCGCCGCCCTTCCGTGCCGCGACCGCGTCGAGCGCCTCCGGATGGGTCGTCAGCTCCACGAGCCGGCGGCAATCGCACGGGACGACGATCCGGGCGTGCTCCTCCATCAGGCGCCACGTCGCCTCGATCACCGCCAGCCGCGGATAGATCCCGCGTCCCTCCTTGGACGGCCCCAGCCCGTGTCGGGCGCGCTCGAGCAGGGGCGAGAGATCGCGCACCTCCGGGACCAGCACGATGGCCCGCGGCATCTCGAAGCCGGCCGGCCGGTCGCGCCGGTGCCGATGCAGGCGGCCGAAGCGCTGGAGCAGCACATCCATCGGCGCGAGATCGGTGATCAGGAGATCCGCATCCAGGTCCAGGCTCATCTCGAGCGTCGTCGTCCCGACCGCGACGATCGGCCGGCGCTCGCGGCCGCGACGCTCCCCGGGGGCCTGATCGTCGTCCACCTCGCCGAAGACCGCCTCGATCTCCGTGTCGAGAAGACGCCGATCCTCGGCGGCGAAGCGGCCGTGATGCAGGGTCGCGACATCCCCGACCCGGAACAGCAGGTTGCCGGCGCCCTCGGCTTCGAGTGCCTGCTGCACCGCCACCGCGTCGGCGACGGTGTTGCGGACGATGAGCACCGAAGCACCCGCGCGGGCGGCGGCGAGGGCCCGGACGGCGATCTCCCGCGAGTGGGCGATCAGTGGCACGGTCCCGACCACGATCTCCTTGCGCCGGCCTCCGGTCGTCACCGTCCTGGGCGCTGCGTCTGAGCCCGAGAGCGCCGGATAGGGCGTCTCGAGGGCGAGCGCGAGACTCGGCGCCTCCTGGCCGAGGAGGGCCGTGCGCGCCGCGCTGCCGAGGGTGGCCGAGAGCAGCATCGCCCGGCCGCCGGCCGCAACGTGGTTCCCGATGACGGTCTTCAGGATTTCGGTCTGGAACGTGTCCGACGCATGGACCTCGTCCACCACGAGCAGCGCCCGCGACAGGGCGGCGGCGCGCAGGTGAGCGTGCTTGACCTGCAGGCCCGCCATCAGCGCCTGATCGATGGTGCCGACGGCGATGCGGGCGGCGAGGTAGCGCTTGGGCGCCTCCGCCGCCCACCGTGCGTCGTTATCGTCCTCGTCGGGCCACAGCACCGTGAAGGGTGCGAGCCGCTGCCCGTCCTCGTCGCCGGCGCGCAGGTAGCCCGGCACCGCGAGCACCGCACGGGGGGCATCGGCGCCGAGGATGCGGGCGAGGTGGCGGTTGATCCGCCCGTGCAGCTGCGTGGCGGCGGTGCGGGTTGGTACCGCAAAGTACAGCGCGTCGACCTCGCCGCGGGCGATCAGCGCCAGCGCCCGCCACAGGGCCGCCTCGGTCTTGCCCGAACCGGTTTCGGCCTCGAGGGCAGCGATGGCGCCGAGCGATGCGGCGGCGGCCTTCTCCTGGGCCTCGTAGGGTGGAAATCCGAAGGCCGCTGCAAAGGAGTCGGGCGCTGCGCGTGACAACGGGCGGAGGCCCCGCACGGTGACGCCCAGAGCGGCTTGCCGTGCCGCAAACTGCGATCGCGAGAGCCCGGGCGGCGTCACGAGGGGAAAGTGCGCCGTGTCCGAACCGAGCCAGTCGGCCAAGGTCGTCAGGCCGGCGAGCAATGCCACGAAACGCGCGGCATCGGGCAAAGGCGGGCCCTCCAGGAAGGCGAGCGGAAAGCGCAGGCGGGCGGCGGAGACGAGCCGTGCCAATTCGGCGAGCGGATCGTAGCCGTCGATCGGACGCCACCAGCCGGCATCACGCCGTGCCTCTCTGGTGCTGGATCCGCTCATGGCACCTGGCGTGCTGAAACTCGTGAGCGGACGGCCGTGATGAGCCATGACGGCCGTGAGATGTTCGGCCGCTCCCCAAGCCGCGATGAGATCGCTCAGCTCCCGCACCACGGCTTGGTTACGGAGCGGTACGCTGTGGTGAAACAGGGCGCCGACGACCTCGGTGTGACCGATGCGCGGCATCTTGGGAAATTGGCGCCGCCAGAAGCCGCTATTGGCTTTGCCGAGATCGTGTAGAAAGGCGAGCGAGCACAATCGCTCGATGTCTTGATCAGACAACGCACGTCCGGCGAGTCTCTCGATCCTGCTTCGGTAGGCGGTCTGCGTCAGCACGGCGTACAGGACGGCGGCGACATCCTCGCCGTGATCGATCAGAGCGAGCGTCGTACCGAACTCGTCACGCTTGGCCCAGGCGTGAATTTCAGTCAACGATCCCTCGCGATCACCTCAATCTGAAATGACGATATTCATAATAAACCATGAGATGCGAGGGATATTTCTGTAGCGCGATCGGTTGTTCACGGCGTCCCCCTCCGGGTCGCGCTCTACTCGCCGCCCGCGGCGGCTCCCCGGACCCGCTGCGCGGTTTCGGCCTGTCAGGTTGCGGTCGCCGACGCACCGTGCGGCGCTCTACGGCCGAGGTCACTTGGTCTGGTTTCGCCATGAGCGCGACAAGCATACGCTCGTCGGCGGTGACCACCCCTCGGCCTATGACGAGCGAGACCGAGACCCGGGCTCGTCGGATGCCGAGCACATCCATGGCTGGCGCCGGCAACTCTCGTTCACGCCGGGACGACGAGCCGGAAACGATGACGAATTCTTGACGCAAAATCTCGATCTTACTTCCGATACGCCGTCGATCGACCGTATTCCCGAGAATACGGCTTACGAACTCTACGAGTATCCGGCACGGGCGCTGACCCGCGAGGCCGGCGAGCGCGCCACGCGGCTGCGCATCCAGGCGACCGAGACCGGCTTCGACCGCGTCGAGGGCCGCTCCAGCGTGCGAACCCTGGCGGCGGGCGGGCGCTTCACCCAATACGCTCGCTGCCCGCGGGGAGAGGGGAGGTCCGCGCCCTTTCCTTCCCCCGAGCAGCCCCGCCCCAGCGCCTCTCCTCACGCCGCCGCGTCGCGGGCTCCGTCGGCGGCGAGCACGCCGCGGCGGATCTGGTCTTCCTCGATCGATTCGAACAGGGCCTTGAAGTTGCCCTCGCCGAAGCCGTCGTCGCCTTTTCGCTGGATGAACTCGAAGAAGATCGGCCCGATGGCGTTGGCCGAAAAGAGCTGGAGCAGGATCTTGGTCGTCCCGCCCTCGACCACGCCCTCGCCGTCGATCAGGATGCCGTTGCGCTCCATCCGCTCCAGGGGCTCGCCGTGGCCGGGCAGGCGACGGTCGACGCGGCGGTAATAGACCGAGGGCGGCGCGGGCATGAAGGCGACGCCGCGCTCGCGCAACGCCTCGATCGTCGCGTAGATGTCGCGGCAGCCGCAGGCGATGTGCTGGATGCCCTCGCCGTGATAGGCATGCAGGTATTCCTCGATCTGGCTCTTCTCGTCGGCCGATTCGTTGATCGGGATGCGGATCTTGCCGTCCGGCGAGGTCAGGGCCTTCGAGAACAGGCCGGTCTGCTTGCCGGCGATGTCGAAGTAGCGGATCTGCCGGAAGTTGAAGATTGTCTCGTAGAAGCCGGCCCAGACGCCCATCCGGCCGCGATGCACGTTGTGGGTCAGGTGGTCGAGGTAGAACAGGCCCAGGCCCACGGGCTTGGGGTCGCGCGCATCGAGCCAATCGAACTCGGCCTCGTAGGGCGAGCCCTTCTGCCCGTAGGTGTCGACGAAGTAGAGCAGCGAGCCGCCGATGCCCTTGATCGCCGGCACGTCGAGGGTCTTGCTCCCCTCCGCCGGGTCGGCCGGCTCGGCGCCGAGCGCGACCGCCCGCGCGAAGGCGGCCTTCGCGTCGACGACGCGGAACGCCATCGACGGGGCGCAGGGGCCGTGGGCGGCGACGAAACGGTGGCCGTGGCTGCCGGGCTCCTCGTTGACGAGGTAGTTCACGTCGCCCTGGCGATAGACGGTGATCGCCTTGGTGCGGTGGCGCGCCACCGCGGCAAAGCCCATGGCGCGGAAGAGGTCGTGCAGGGCTTGCGGCTCGGGATGGGCGTATTCCACGAACTCGAACCCGTCCGTGCCCATCGGGTTGGCGGCGGTGACGTGGGCGGCCGGGGCGTCGTGCGGATAGGGGCCCATGGGGTTGCGTCCTCTTGCGTTCGTGGTCCCCATCACAGCATGGACGGCCCGCGCGGGGCGTGCGAAATCCCGGCGCCGACCCGGGCTCCACGCACGGATCGTGCATGGAGATGCCCGGCGATGACCGATCCTCTCACACTCGACGGGTTCGACCTGAAGATCCTCGCGGCGCTCCAGGAGGACGGGCGGCTCGGCAACCAGGAGCTCGCCGAGCGGGTCCATCTCTCGGCCAGCCAGTGCTCGCGCCGGCGCCTGCGGCTGGAGGAGCGCGGCGTGGTGCGGGGCTACCGGGCCGAGCTCGCCCCGGAGCCGCTGGGCCTCGCCGTCACGGTCTTCACCAAGGTCGCGCTCGCCACCCACAACCGCGACAATGCCCGCCGCTTCGCCGAGCTGGTCCGCGGCCTCGACTGCGTGCTGGAGGCCCATGTGATGACCGGCGACAGCGATTACCTGCTCAAGCTGATCGTGCCCGACCTGAAGGCGCTCTCAGGCCTGATCAACGACGTGCTGCTCCCGCACGAGAGCGTGTCGCACGTCCATTCCTCGGTGGTGCTCGACACGCTGAAGGCGGCGGCTCCCCTGCCGCTGCCGCTGCCGCTGCCGCGCGGGGCGGCTGCCGGCTGACGCCCGCCTCCGGGTCCGATCGCGGCCCGGCGTCGTCCGTGCCGCGACGATCCCCGACGAATCGACGATGCAACCTCCGCCGTTGACGAACGCTTGATGGATCCAGGCCACACTGGGAACCGGGACAGGCCCGGCAGAGGTCAGGCGCCATGATGTGGGACGGCATCGCACTCTTTTCCGGCGCGCCCGTGCGGCGCTCAGCGGACGGCGTGCTGGGTGCCGCGGGTGTTCCTCCCCTGCGCGAGCCGGAGCGGCCCCGGCGGGCCAAGGTCGGCCTGGCGCTCGGCGGCGGAGCCGCCCGGGGCTGGTCCCATATCGGGGCGATCGAGGTGCTGCAGGAGGCGGGCATCCCCATCGACGTGGTGGCGGGCTGCTCGATCGGGGCGGCGGTGGGTGCCTGCCACGCCGCCGGCAAGCTCGGCGAATTGCGCGACTTCGCCCTCACCCTGACCAAGCGCCGGGTGATGGGCCTGCTCGACTTCCACATCAGCGGGTCGGGGCTGATCGCCGGCGAGCGCCTGCGGCGGCTCCTCGAGCGCGATCTCGGCAGCACCCGCATCGAGGATCTCTCGCTCACCTTCGCGGCGGTGGCGACGGAACTCGGCACCGGCCACGAGATCTGGCTCACCCGCGGCGGTCTCGTCGAGGCGGTGCGGGCCTCCTACGCGTTGCCCGGCATCTTCGATCCGGTGAAGATCGCCGGGCGCTGGCTGATGGACGGCGCGCTGGTCAATCCGGTGCCGGTCACCGCCGCCCGCGCGCTCGGCGCCGACGTGGTGCTCTGCGTGAACCTCAACGGCGACATGCGGGTGCGCGGCACGGTGATCCAGTCGCACGGGGCGGACGGGGCGGAGGCCGTGATGGAGGCGGCCGCCGAGGCCGTCGGCGCGCCCGCCGAGGAGGCGCGGCGCTGGCCGCTGATCGGCGGGCGGCGGGCCAAGCCGAAGCCCCGGCCCGAGGCCGGGGCGCCGAGCGGCATCGCCAGCGTGATGGTCGACGCCTTCAACATCACGCAGGACCGGATCTCGCGCTCGCGGCTCGCCGGCGATCCGCCCGACGTGATGATCAACCCGAAGCTCGCCCAGATGGGCCTGTTCGAGTTCCACCGTGCCGAGGAATGCATCGAGCTCGGCCGTCAGGCCACCCGGCGGATGCTGCCGGAGATCCACGAGATGATCGCGGCCGCCGTCACGCCGGCGTGAGGCGGCCGCCGGGAGGCATCAGGCGGTGGCGATGTACTCGCGCATCGCCTGGTGCTCGGCCTCGACCGACTCGATCCGGTGCTTGACCACGTCGCCGATCGACACGAGCCCGACGAGGCGGCCGTCCTCGACCACCGGGACGTGGCGGAAGCGGCCGTCGGTCATCAGCTCCATCACCTCGTCGACGGCGCTGGCGCGGCTGCAGCAGATCACCTTGGCGGTCATGTGCCGGGAGACCGGCGCCTCGAGCGCCGCACCGCCGCCGCGGACCACCGCCCGGATGATGTCGCGCTCCGACAGGATGCCGAGAACGGTCTGGCCGGCATCGCTCACCACCAGGGCGCCGATGCCCTTCTCGGTCAGGAGCGCGGCGGCCTCCGCCAGGGTGCGGTGGGGCTGCACGGTCACGACGGTGCGGCCCTTCTGCGACAGGATGCGCGCAACGGTCATCAACACCTCCCTGATCGGGCCTCGCCGGCCTGTAGCGGTCCGGGCGGGGCGCTCGTTGGACGACGAGTGTGTGACCGCGCGCCGGACGACGCAAGCACCCCGGAAGTCGAAGGGAAACAATCCTTTGCCCGCCTCAGCGGCGCCCGATCCGCTCGACCAGGGGCAGCAGCAGGAAGCCGACGACGAAGCCGCCGAGATGCGCGTCCCAGGCGACGGGGGCGTCGCTCAAGCCCAGCGGCAGGGCGGCGAGGCCGAACAGCAGGTTGGTGACGAACCAGATGACGAGGAAGACCACCGCCGAGCGGTTGCGGAGGAGTTCGGGGATCGTCTGCAGCCGGGTCGGCACCGGGCGCTGCCACGGCACCGCGGCGGGGCCTGCGGGTTCGGGCGGCTGGAAGGCGAAGCGCACCGCCGCCGCCATCAGCCCCGAGACGCCCGCCGAGGCGCCGATCAGCGGCACGGTGCTCAGGGGATCGATGAGGACGTGGAGCAGGCCGCCGGCGACGGTGGCCGCGAGCGCGACCGCGCCGTAGCGCCAGGCGCCGCAGCGCCGCGCCACCGGCGTGCCGAAGGCCGCGAGCCAGACGCTGTTGAGCAGCACGTGGGCCCAGGAGCCGTGCAGGAGCGCGTAGGTGGCGAAGGTCCAGGGCATCCCGTCGGCATCGGCCACCAGATAGGCCGCGAAGGCCTTGCGCAGCTCGACGCCGACGCCCTCCGTCCCGGCGGCGGCGCGCAGCACGTCGGCGGCCCGGCCCGGATCGAGGGCGAGGGTCCAGCGGGCCGGGATCAGCGCGAGATCGAGCAGCAGGGTGATGTCCCAGACGTCGGGCAGGACCTGCCGCACGGCGTGGATCAGCACCAGGATCCCGACCGAGGCGGTGACCACGGCGGGCATGTTGAACACCGGCACGCGCGGCGGTCGCGGGAGGTCGGGGGTGGCATCCATGCGGGGCACCATTGCGGGGCGCGGGGCCCGTCCGCAAGGGCGGGCGCCGCCGCGGCCCGGCGTGGTTCGGGGATAGAGGCCGCGCCGGTCCAAAAAAAAGGGAGAGCGTTGCCGCCCTCCCCGAAGAGGATGATCGCGCCGAGCCACGCGGGCAGACGCGGAACGCCGTCAGGACCGTGACGACGCGGGCCGGATCCGGCCCTCATCCCTTTATACGCGAACCGGCGTAGGGCACGCCCTCGGCCCCTGCCAGCCCGAAACCGTCATCGGTCCCCACAATCGCCCAGGTGTGTGGCAAAAGCAACAGCGATGGGAGGTTAACCCTAACTAAACCTTACGCTCTCGCGCCCGCCCCGTTCGGCATAGGGTCTGCTCAACCGAATCAGCCGCACCGGCCACAGTCCCGAAACGGGACGGTCGCCGGTCGCCACGCGAACAGCCCGCCCGAACGCCCGTGCCAGACCGAGACGCCATGAAGCACCCGACCAGCCGCATGCTCCACGCCTACTGGAACGGCTTGCGCGGCGCCCGCGCGGCGCCGGAGCGGGGCGAGATCGAGCCCGGCGAGATCCGCCACGTCCTCGCCGACAGCCTGATCCTGGAGATCGACGCGGCCAGCCAGGCCGCCACGGTCCGGCTCGCCGGCACGCGGCTCTGCGCCCTGTTCGGGGCCGAGCTGCGGGGTCACTCCTTCGGCGGCCTGTGGGGCGAGGCTCCGGCGGCCGATCCCTGGCGGCTGGTCGAGGTGGTGATCCAGGAGACCGCCGGCGTGGTGGTCGGCCTCGTGGGGGTGACGGAGGCGGGCGAGACCCTCGACCTCGAATTGCTGCTCCTGCCCCTGCGCCACCGCGGCAAGACCCAGGCGCGGGTGATCGGCGCGCTCTCGCCCGCGGTGATCCCGACCTGGCTCGGCCTGCGCCCGATCGTGGCGCTTCGCACCGTCTCCCTGCGCATCCTCACCGGGGAGGCCAACGCCGCCCTCGCCCCGCTGGCGGCGCCCCCGCCGGCGGCCAACGACGAGCCGGGGCCCGAGCGCCGCAAGCGCTTCGTGGTGCATCACGGCGGGCGGGCCTGAGGCTCGGGGGTTCGTTAACCATTCCGACGCATGATCCCGCGTGAGCGAGCCGCTCCGCGGCGGGAGAATCGGGCGTCATGGCGGCGAGCGTAGGGGCGAGCGTGATGGGCAGCGCCGCGGAGGACGCGCCGGGCGACGTCCCGGTCCGTCCGGCCTCCGCGATCGCGCGCGCGCTCTCCCTGCGGGCGATGTCGGAGCAGCGCCGGCACAACCGCGTCGCGGTGGCGCTCCTCGGGCGCTACATGCTGTCCGACCGGCAGGAATATCCGTGCCAGACCGTCGACATGTCCCCCGGCGGGGTGCGGCTGACCTGCGCGGTCGGCGGCGAGGTCGGCGAGCGCATCGTGATCTACCTCGAACATGTCGGGCGGATCGAGGGCACCGTCGCGCGGATCCTGCCGGACGGGATCGCGGTGACGATCAACGCCACGACGCACAAGCGCGACAAGATCGCCTCGCAGCTGACCTGGCTCGCCAATCGGACGGTGCTCGGCCTGCCGGAGGACCGCCGGCACGAGCGCGTGGTGCCGCGCCGCGCCCTCACCACCCTGCACCTCGACGGCGGGCGCGAGATCTCTGCGCGCATCGTCGACATCTCGCTCTCGGGCGCGGCGATCGCCTGCGAGGTCGAGCTGCCGCTCGATACCGCCCTGACCGTCGGCCGCACGCCCGGCCGGGTGGTGCGCCGGTTCAAGGGCGGCGCCGCGATCGAGTTCCGCCTGCCGCTCTCGCCGGACCGGTTCGACGAGAACCTGGTGTTGTGACGCTCCGTCGTTGAAGATGCCCTCGGTCCGCCTCCGGTGGCCTTCAGGCCGAGCGACGCCCGTTGTCCCGCACCGGGGCGCGGTCCGCTCCCGGGGCGACTCGCTCAGACCCGCGCGCGGAGCGCGTCCGGTCGCGAAGGCGTTGCGTCACGCCGTCGGGGATCCGTAGGCCGAGATCCGAAGATCGAGATCCGAAAGTCGAGATTGACGAGCCGGGATCCGCGGGATCCGGGATCGCCCGGGAAGCGCGGAGCGCCGCGGCGCGACGATGTACTAGTCCACTGGACAGGTCATTCGGGACCGTGGGACGACGTGCCCCGCCACCCTGCGCCGTGCCCCGCCGGCACCGGATGCGCCCGATGGAAGGATTATCGCCATGACGCAAGGCTGGGCCAGGACCGCACTCGCGACCTCGCTCCTGACCGGCGGGGCGATGGCCGCGGCACCCGTCCTGGCGGCACCGGCCGCGGCGCGGGCCGAATTGCCGGCCGAGGCCTGCAAGAAGACGGAGGACGGCTTCAGCGAGTTCCTGAATGCGATCGCGTCCGATCCGGCCTTGCGCGCGGCCTACAGCGCCTCCCCGATTGCCGAGCGCGACCTGCGGGATCCGGCAAGGCCGGTGACCCGGGCCGGCGAGCCGTTCCGGGTGACCATCGTCGACAACATGTGGGTCTACGACGAGCCCGGTCGCAGCACGGCGAAGCTGTCGCGGGTCAAGCTGACGTTCAAGATCGACGGCAACCGGATGCGCCTGGGTTTCGTCAAGGCCAAGTTCTCCCCCGAGGACGACCTCATCCGGACGTTCGGTGCGCCGGAGGCCTACGTGTTCGAGCACATCCAGGGATGCTGGCGCCTGGTCGAGCATCTGCGGTAGCGGGCGCGAGCGTCGCACTCCGCATCGGACGGCGGATGGGAAGGCCGGACCCGGCGGGAGCGTCGGCCGGGGCGCCTACAGCGCGCCCTCCCGGATCGAGCCCGGATCGGCCAGCGCGTGGAGCAGGCCCGCCGCCGCGTGGGCGAAGCGCAGGGTCACGGCCTTGCGGCGGGCGCCGGCCAGGGGATGCTCGGGCGGATCGCGCAGGATCGCCGCCCCGAAGGCGTCGGCGACGATGAGCCCGGTGTCGTCCGGCAGGATTTCCACCGGCAGGGTCTCCGGCACCGCGAAGTAGAAGCGGTCGCAGAAGTCGCGGTAGTCGGGCCATTTCCGGTCGGCGCGGAAATCGGCGACGCTCGACTTGATCTCGATGATCGTCAGCTTGCCGCACGTCCCCAGCGCGATCAGGTCGGCACGCCGGCCGTTGGCCAGGGTGAATTCCGGAATCGTGACGAAGCCGAGTTCGGCGAAGAGGCGCCGCACGCCGCGCTGGACGCCGAGGGCGGTCGGCGACTGGCGGCGGTCGACGGGGAGCGAGAGGGCGAGGGCGGCGGACAAGGCTGTGGAACGATGCGGCTGATGGGTTGCAAACGAGATCGAATCGGGAACGCCATCCGACCAGCTTCGCCCGATCTTGTCACCTGCGGCCCGTGTCGCACCCGCGCCGCGCCCAAAACCGGCCTGCGCAACGGATGGAGCGGTTGATCTCGCGGGCCCGCTCGCCGATGGTCGGCCGCGTCCGGGAGCCGCGCGAGACGGCCGGGACGACGGGAGGGAGACGGGACGCATGGTGGGGCAGCGCGCCGCCGAGAGGCATAAGGGAGGGCGGTCCGGCATGCGCCTGGTCGGCGGCACGGCACTCGGCCACGGCGATGCGGTGCGTCTCGAGGATGTCAGCATCGCCTTCACCCTCAAGGGGGGCAAGCGCTACGTCGCCGTCGAGGGGATCGACCTCGGGGTGATGCCGGGCGAGTTCGTCGCCATCGTCGGACCGACGGGCTCGGGCAAGTCGACCCTGCTCAACGCCGCCGCCGGGCTGCTCAAGCCCGCTTCGGGCCGCGTCACGGTATTTTCCTCGGCGCTCTCGGGGCTGAACGCCCGCGCCGGCTACCTCTTCCAGGCCGACGCCCTGATGCCGTGGAAGACCGCCCTCGACAACGTCGCGGTGGCGCTGGAGCCCCAGAGCGTGAAGCGGGCGGAGGCCCTGGCGCGGGCCCGCGACTGGCTCGGCAAGGTCGGGCTCGCGACCTTCGTCGACCGCTATCCGCACATGCTCTCGGGCGGCCAGCGCAAGCGCGTGGCGTTGGCCCAGATGCTGATCCGCGACCCCGAGATCCTGCTGATGGACGAGCCCTTCGGGCCGCTCGACGCGCAGACCCGGCAGATCATGGGCAACCTGCTGCTGGACTTGTGGGCGGCCAACCGCAAGGCGGTGATGTTCGTCACCCACGACCTCGAGGAGGCGATCGCGCTGTCCGACCGGGTGGTGGTGCTCTCGGCCGGCCCGGCGGCCAGGATCGTCGGCGAGTTCAAGGTCGATCTCGCCCGCCCGCGCGACATCAGCGAGATCCGCCTCGAGCCGCAATTCCACGCCCTCTACAAGGAGATCTGGTCGTGCCTGCGGGTCGAGGTCTCCCGCGCCTATGCGAGCGGTCCGGCGTGAGGACCATGGCGTGACGCCTCATCGGAGATTCCTGTCGTGAACCGCCCCGTGAACCGCCTGGGCCTCCTCGCCCTGCAGATCCTCGTCGGCCTGATCGGCCTCGCGATCTGGCACGTGCTGACCGTCTACCCGATCCTCGGCGCCCCCAAGCAGATCCAGTTCTTCTTCTCGACCCCGGTCGAGGTCCTGAAGCGCACCTGGATGGAGATGACCAACCCCGAGATCTGGGGCCATCTCTGGATCACCCTGCAGGAGACGGTGCTGGCCTTCGTCTTCGGCGCGGCGGGCGGCATCGCCTTCGGGTTCCTGTTCGCCCGCAACGCGCTGCTCGCCGCCGTGTTCGACCCCTACATCAAGGCGGCGAACGCCCTGCCCCGGGTGGTGCTGGCGCCGATCTTCGCCCTGTGGTTCGGGCTCGGCATCTGGTCGAAGGTGGCGCTCGGCTTCACGCTCGTCTTCTTCATCGTGTTCTTCAACGTCTACCAGGGCGTGCGCGAGGTGAGCCCGGTGGTGCTGAACAACGCCCGGATGCTCGGCATGAACGAGCGCGGCTTGCTTCGCCACGTCTACTGGCCCTCGGCGCTGACCTGGATGTTCTCCTCGCTGCACACCGCGGTCGGCTTCGCCCTCGTCGGCGCGGTGGTGGGCGAGTATCTCGGCTCCTCGGCCGGCCTCGGCTACAAGATCCACGAGGCCGAGAGCGTGTTCGACGTCACCGGCGTCTTCGCCGGGATGCTGATCCTGACCGTGTTCGTCGTCGTGATCGACACGGTCGTCACCCTGATCGAGAACCGCCTCCTGGTCTGGCGCCCGCAAGCCGGCGGCCAGGGCTGAGAGAACCGGTCGAGACACCAGAACGGGAGGAATCACCCCCAATGCAACGCCGCAGCTTCCTCGCCGGCGCCGCCGCCCTGGCGCTCGCCCCCGCCGCCCCCGCCCGGGCCGACACCGTGAAGGTCCGCATCGGCGTCGGCGGCAAGCCGCTGCTCTACTACCTGCCGCTGACGATCGCCGAGCGGAAGGGCTTCTTCAAGGAGGAGGGCGTCGAGGCCGAGATCAACGATTTCGGCGGCGGCGCCCGCTCGCTCCAGGCGCTGATCGGCGGCTCGGTCGACGTGGTGACGGGGGCCTACGAGCACACGATCCGCATGCAGGCCAAGGGCCAGGACGTGCGCGCCGTGTGCGAGCTCGGCCGCTTCCCCGCCATCGTCATCGGGGTGCGCAAGGACCTCGCCGACACGGTGAAGTCCGCCGCCGACTTCAAGGGCCGCAAGATCGGCGTCACGGCCCCGGGTTCCTCGACCTCGCTCACCGCCCAGTACGCGATGATCAAGGCCGGGCTGAAGGCCACCGACGCGGCGCTGATCGGCGTCGGGGGTGGTGCCGGCGCCATCGCGGCGATGAAGAAGGGCGAGATCGACGCGATCTCCCATCTCGACCCGGTGATCGCCAAGCTCGAGGCCGACGGCGACATCAAGGTCATCATCGACACCCGCACCGAGGCCGGCACCCGCGCCCTGTTCGGCGGACCGAACCCGGCGGCGGTGGTCTACACCAAGCAGGACTGGATCGAGCACCACGCCGCCGCGACCCAGAAGGTGGTCAACGCCTTCGCCAAGTCGCTGAAATGGATCGTCGCCGCCACGCCCGAGGAGATCGCCGACACGGTGCCGCCGGCCTACCATTTCGGCGACAAGCCGCTCTACGTGCAGGCGGTGAAGAACTCGCTCGAGAGCTATTCCCGCACCGGCATCCCGACCCAGGAGGGCATGGCGAGCGTGCTGGACCTGGTCCGCACCCTCGACCCCGACCTGCAGGGCGCCAAGATCGACCTCGCCACGACCTTCGAGGACCGGTTCGTCAAGCGGGCGATGGGCTGACGCCTACTCCCTCGCCCGCGGCACGGCGTTGACCCACAGCACGGCGGCCGGCCGGTCGGGGTGCGGGTTGCGGTAGCGGTGCGGGCGCCGGCTGGCGAAGCGGAAGCTGTCGCCGGCTTGAAGCTCCACCGTCGTGCCCTCGACCGTCAGGACGAGGGCGCCCTCCATCACCAGCCCGGCCTCCTCGCCGTCATGGACCAGGGGCTCGTCCCCGGTGCCGGCGAGCGGCGCGAGCTGCATCAGAAAGAGGCTGAGCGCGCTGTCGCCCTGCGTCAGCAGCTGCTTGGTGATGCCGGCCCGCCAGAGGGTGAGCGCCGCCCGCTCCCCGGCCCGGGTGACGAACCCCTCCGCGCCGCCCGCGCCGGGCCCGTCGAACAGGGCGCCGAGACCGATGCCGAGGAGGTCGGCGACACCGGTCAGCACCCGCAGGGACGGCGAGGACAGGCCGCGCTCGACCTGGCTGAGATAGCCGATCGACAGGCCGGTCGCCGCCGCCACCGTCTTCAGCGACAGGCCGCGGGCCTGGCGCAGCGCGCGCAGGCGCTGCCCCACCGCGCGATCGGCGGTGAGCGGCCCGTCCGCTTGCCCATTTCGTCGTCCCGTTGCCGCCTGTTTCATGTGCATGAAATCGGATTGCGTGATGCAGCGAATTATGCCCTGATGTTCATGTCAATGAAATTCGTGGCGGCATCGAAGCGCCGCCCGACAGGGGAGCGGGGACGATGAAGCGACTGTTGATGGCCGCGGGGGCGGTCCTGGTGCTCGCCGGTACCCTGTCCCGGCCCGCTTTGGCGCAGGAGACGGTCCGGATCGGCTCGACGCCGACCGGGGTGCCCTTCACCTTCCTCGACACCAAGACCAACACCATCCAGGGCGTGATGGTGGACGTGATCACGGCGATCGGGAAGGAAGCCGGCTTCTCGGTGCAGATCGAGCCGTTCCAGTTCTCGACCCTGATCGCGGCGCTCACCGCTAAGAAGATCGACGCGATCTCGGCCGCGATGTTCATCACCCCGCCGCGCCAGGAGGTGATCGCGTTCTCCGCCCCGGTCTATACCTACGGCGAGGGGCTGGTGGTGCCCAAGGCCGACACCAAGGCCTATACGGCGTTCTCCGACCTCAAGGGCGAGACCGTGGGGGCCCAGGTCGGCACCGCCTTCGTCGACGCGCTCAAGAAATCGGGCCAGTTCGGCGAGGTGAAGGTCTACGACACCTTCCCGGACATGCTGCGGGACGTGAATGCCGGCCGGGTCAAGGCGATCTTCGCCGATGCGCCGATCGCCGCCTACAACCTCAAGAGCGGCAACTTCCCCAACGCCCACCTCGTCGTCTCGTACAAGCCGGTCGTCGTCGGCTCGGTCGGCATCGGCGTGCGCAAGGACGACAAGGCCCTGCTCGCCAAGATCGATGCGGGGCTTTCCAAGATCAAGGAGAATGGCGAGCTCGCGAAGATCCTGGAGAAGTGGGGCCTGCAGCCCTCCGTGAACCCGTCCTGAGCGGACGCGCGATCCCATGGACGGCTTCCTGTCCGACGCCCGCGAGTTCCTGCCGATCCTGCTCCAGGGCGTCTGGCTGACGATCCTGATCACGGCGGGCTCGCTCGTGGTCTCGACCGCGCTCGGCCTCGTCTGGGCGATGATGCGGGTCTCGGGCGTGCGCGCCCTCTCGTTCTTCGCCGCGACCTTCATCAACGTGATCCGGGGCATCCCGATCATCGTGCAGCTGTTCTACATCTACTTCGTGCTGCCGGATTACGGGCTGTCGTTCTCGGCCGTGCAGGCGGCGGTGCTGGGTCTCGGCCTCGCCTACTCGGCCTACCAGGCCGAGAACTTCCGCGCCGCCATCGAGGCGATCGACAAGGGCCAGGTCGAGGCGGCGCAGACCATCGGCATGGGCTGGGGGCTGACGATGCGGCGGGTGCTGCTGCCGCAGGCCTTCCGCACCGCCCTGCCGCCCTACGGCAACGTGATGATCATGATGCTGAAGGACTCGTCCCAGGCTTCCACCATCACGGTGGCCGAGCTGGCGCTGCAGGGCAAGCTCATCGCCTCGGCGACCTTCAAGAACACCAGCGTCTTCTCGCTGGTCGCCCTGATGTACCTGACCCTGAGCCTGCCCCTGATCCTGATCGTGCGCCACTTCGAGAAGCAGGCCCGCCGGCGATGATCGTGCTCGACGACGTCCGCAAGTCCTACGGGGCGCTTTCCGTCCTCAAGGGCATCACCGCGCGGGTCGACCGGGGCGAGGTAGTCTGCGTCATCGGCCCCTCGGGCTCGGGCAAGTCGACGGTGCTGCGCTGCATCAACGGGCTCGAATCCTACGACGGCGGGACGATCACGGTGAACGGCCGGAGGGTCGACCGCGCCGACCGGTCGATCCGCGCCGTGCGGGTCCAGGTCTCGATGGTGTTCCAGCGCTTCAACCTGTTTCCGCACCGGACCGCGCTCGAGAACGTCGTCGAGGGGCCGATCTACGTGAAGGGCGAGCCGCGCCAGGAGGCGATCGAGCGCGGCCGGGCGCTGCTCGCCCGCGTCGGGCTCTCCGGCAAGGAGGACGCCCTGCCGCCCCGGCTCTCGGGCGGGCAGCAGCAGCGGGTCGCCATCGCCCGGGCGCTCGCCATGCGGCCCGACGCGATCCTGTTCGACGAGCCGACCTCGGCCCTCGATCCCGAACTCGTCGGGGAGGTCCTGGGCACGATGCGGGGCCTCGCCGAGGAGGGGATGACGATGGTGGTCGTCACCCACGAGATGAGCTTTGCCCGCGAGGTCGCCG
>NZ_JTHF01000135.1 GCF_001043895.1 Methylobacterium indicum | reverse complement strand
GCGGGCGCCGACGCGGCCGACCCGGCCGACCCGGGCACGTCGGCCGATCCCGTCGTCGAGACCGGCCCTGGCGCCTCGATCGGCCCGGTCGCCTCGACCGGCCGGGTCGCCTCGACCGGCCGCATGGTGAGCGTCATCTCGTCCGAGACGAACAGGAAGACGTCGTCGATCGCCTCGCGGGAGACGCTGCCCGGCATCACCACGTCCCAGGCGAGATGGAGCCGCGCGGGATCGAGGGCGACGAGGTCCGGCACCGCGTCGGTGCGGGCGGCGATCGACCGGGCGCCGAGGTCGCGCAGGTCGTCGAGGAGCGCCAGCGGGTTGGTGCCGTTGCGCAGGATGTCGGGATCGAAGGCGAGGGCGAGGTGCCAATCGGGCCGGTCGGCCGCCGTCTCCTGCCCCGGCGCCTCGACGGGGGCCGCCGCCTCCGGCACGGCCGCCCCGGCGCCGGGCCGCACCAGGCGCTGCAGCTCGTCGAGGATCGCCGCGCCGATCACCGCGTCGGTGCCGTCCGGGTTCTCGATCAGGAGGCGGATATAGTCCTTGGCCGAGAGCGACACGTCGATCAGGGCGCGGCTCACGCTGACCTCGCCCTGGCGCACGAGGTCGAACGCGGTCTCGAAATCGTGGGTGAAGGCCGCGACCTGGGCGAAGCCGAACATCGCCCCCGAGCCCTTGATGGTGTGGAGCGCCCGGAACGCGGTGTCGATCAGCGCCCGGTCCTGCGGCCGGTCGCCGAGGTCGAGGAGCGTCGATTCCAGCCGGTCGAGGAGTTCGGTGGCCTCCGTCAGGAAGACCTCGGCGGGATCGATGTGGGTCATGGCAGCACCGGGTCACGCGGACGGTGCGAGGGTGGCGGGCGCCGACGAGGCGAGGCCGCCACCACTGCGCGCCGCCTGTCGCAGGGTTCATGACCGTAGGATGTAGCGGACCTCGATAAATTTCTGTAAATCAAATCCAGGTTTAGCGAAAAACCCGGGAACTTTTCGTCGGACGCAGATCGTAGAAGGACTGTTAACCACCGTCGTGGATAGCCGCGGACGCCGATCGGCGATGCGCGACGTCGATGACCTGCAGTGTATCCGGCCGCCGACATTCCATCGGGACGGCTGTTCGTCGCGGCCGTCCGGGTCTTCGGAGACGGACCGACCGCTTCGACGACGCGAAAAACCCTCCGCCGCCGGCCCGACCCTCACCGACGGCGAGGGCCCGGGACGGCGACGGAGGGCGCGAGGGCCGCCGAAGCCGCGTTCAGGCTCGTTGCGGGCGGCGCGTGGGCGCCGCACCGGACGGGCCTTCAGCGGCGGACGAGCTTCGTCACCACCGAGACCAGCTGCTCGGGCTTGAACGGCTTGGTGATCCAGCCGGTCGCCCCGGCGGCCTTGGCCTGCTGCTTCACGCCGTCGTTCGATTCGGTGCTCAAGAACACGATCGGGAGCCCGGAGAGCGCCGAGACGCCGCGCAGGCGCCGGATCAGCTCGAGCCCGTCCATCACCGGCATGTTCAGGTCGGTGATGACGAGGTCGACCGGCTCGGCCTGAGCCTTCTGCAGGCCCTCGGCGCCGTCCCCGGCCTCGAGGATGGTGTGCCCGGCCGGGCTCAGCGCGACCCGGATCATCTGCCGGATGCTGGGGGAATCGTCGACGGTCAGGATGGTGGCCATGAGAGGTTCGACCGCTTCAGTTTGCGGGCAGGGAAGGGGCGAGGTCGGACAGGGACACGCCCGCCCGATCGAAGGCGGCGCGAGCCGCCACGGAGAGCCCGGTGAGGCGCAAGGACCGACCGGCCCGGCGCGCCGTGCCGGCGGCGGCGAGCACGACCTGCACGAAGGTCACGTCGGCCCGCACCACGCCCGCGCCGTCGACCTCCACCGGGCCCGCCGCCAGGGCGGCGCCGAGCTGCGCCTGGATCCCGGCCGCGGTGCGGAGGTCGCAATCGCTCGGCAAGGTCAGAATGGTCAGATCGGACATTCCACGCCTCGACAACCCGGCAACGTCGACACGAGACAACGTGTCTTGTGCCGTCAGGTACGCGCCCCAGGCGTAAAGATTCGATGTACGCGGCCGGAGTCGCGCAGGTCTAGGAAAAGGCCCGGGCAGTCGCCGCGGCACCGGTGCCGACCGGAAAAACTTTCCGACGATGCACCGAGCGTAAAGGCGACTGACGCCAACGCCCCGCAGGCAAGGACTATTTCGTCCTCTGCGGCACGCGACATAACGCTTCGTTCAGCCCGTCGGGCCTATTCCTCGTTCCGACAGGGGACGACGCGGAGCGGGTGGGCGGCCGGCCGCCGTCCCGCCGTGACAGGATGATGCCGACGATGCAGACCGAGTTTTCCCGGCACCGGGCCGCGGAGCGCCCGCCGATCCTGTCGCCGGAGAACGCGGCCTTCCTCCAGGACTGGCTCGGCCTCTCGGCGGTGCAGCGCCGCGCCCTCGACGCCCTCGTCGGCGAGATCGACGGGGTGACGGCCCATACCGAGAGCCACGTCCAGGACCTGTCCGGGCGCTTCCAGCGCATCGCCGCCGCGAGCCGCGAGCAGGAGGGCATCATCGCCGGGCTCGCCGACGCGGTCCGCTCCGTCACCATCGACGAGCGCACGCTGTCGCTGTCCGAGGTCTCGGCGGGCTTCGAGGCGACGTTCTCGTCGCTCTCCACCAAGGTCGCGGCCCTGTCGGAGCGGGGCGAGGCGATGGTCTCGACCCTCGACGGGCTGCTCGGCACGCTCGGCCGGATCGAGGCGAGCGTGGTCGAGATCGACAAGATCAACCGCCAGACCAACCTGCTGGCGCTCAACGCCAAGATCGAGGCGGCGCGGGCGGGCGATGCCGGCCGGGCCTTCGCGGTGGTGGCCGACGAGGTGCGCGACCTCGCCAAGTCGATCAGCGCGGTGTCGAGCGGCGTGCGCGAGCAGATCGGCGCCATCGCCGGGGGCCTGCGCGGCAGCCACGCCGCCATGCGGGAGATCGCCTCGGTGGATGTCTCCGACGAGAGCCGCGCCGCCACCGCGCGGTTCCGCACCGTGATGGAGACCCTGGCGCAGCAGGGCGACCGCTTCGCGGCGATCCTCGACGGCACCGCCCGCACCACCGGCGCGATCACCGCCGACGTCTCGGCCGCGCTCGTGGCGATGCAGTTCCAGGACCTCGCCAAGCAGCGCCTCGACAACATCGCCCGCTGCCTGACCGCCCTGTCGGCGGCCCTGGCCGAGCAGGAGGGGCACACCCCGCTCGCCGCCGACCCGGACGAGGCCCCGGACGCCGCCTGGGCCGAGCGGATGATCGCCGCCGTGACCCTCTACGAGATCCGCGAGCGCCTCGGCCAGCGCGTCCTCGGCCGGCCGGCCGGCGGGCAGGAGCCGGCCGGCGCGAGCGGCGCGGACGACGACGGGATCGAGCTTTTCTGACCGCGCGGGCGCCCGGTCCCCGACCGGGCTGCCGGCCGAGGCCGCCTCGGATGGCACGACGCACCGGAAGCCGCGTCGTCGGATACCGGCCCTACCGCGCCACCCGGCGGCTGCGGGCCTCGCGCACGTTCGCCGCCTCCTGCGCCCGCAGGCGGTCGACGAAGACCGTGGCGGCCCGGGCGATGTGCTGGCGCGAGAGCCGGTCGGCGGCCTCGCCGTCGCCGGCCGCGATGGCGGAGAGGATCGCCGCGTGCTCGTCCCAGATGCGGGCCGGCATCGCCTCGTCCTCGCGCAGCACCTCGCCCATGATCCGCTTCAGGTGGTTGAAGTGCGGCGCCGCCGTCTCGACGATGATCGGGTTCTCGGCGATCTCGCCGAGGAAGCGGTGGAAGGCGATGTCGGCGGCGATGAGATCGGCGACCGAGCCTCCCGTCGCCGCCGCCTGCCCGGCGGCGACGAGGGGGGCCCCCTCCCGGGCCGCGCGGGCCGGGTTGCGCTCGGCGGCGAGCCGGGCCGTCAGGCCCTCCAGCACGCCCCGGACCTCGTAGAGGTTCTGCACGAACGACGCTTCCAGGGGCGCCACCACGAGGCCGCGCCGCGGCGCGTCGCGCACGATGCCGTGGTTGCGCAGGAGCAGCAGCGCCTGCTGCACCGGCTGGCGCGACACCCCATAGGCCTCCGCCAGCTCGTCCTGGATCAGCCGGGTGTTGGGCGCGAGCCGTCCCTCGGTGATCTCGCTGAAGATCGCCCCGTAGACCTGCTCGACCAGCCGGTGGCGCGTCAGGCTGCGGGCGTCCGTCTCGACGGCCATGGCCGGGCTCCTCACGCGGGTATGCTCCACGAACCGTGTTGCGCAAACCGGACGCCCGTGCAATACCGAATTCCAAATTCGAATTCCGAATTCAATAATGCCGCGACGCCATCGCGAGCATCGGGATTCCCGAGGGAGAGACGCCATGACCGACAAGAGGCCGACCGATCCGCGCCCGACCGGCCTGCACCGCCGCCGCCTGCTGGCCACCGGCCTCGGGGCGGCGGCCCTCGCGGCCGGCGGATTCCCGCGGCCCGCCCTGGCGCAGGGCCGGACGCTGGCCTTCAAGCTCGGCACCGACCTGCCGGTGCCGCACCCGGTCAATGTCCGGCTCAAGGAGGCGATCGCGGCGATCGCCAAGGAGACCGACGGGGCCGTCGAGATCGGCCTGTTTCCGTCCAACCAGCTGGGGAGCGACTCGGACATGCTGTCCCAGATCCGCTCCGGGGCGCTGGAACTCGCGACCTTCCCGGGCACCGTGGTCTCGACCCTGGTGCCGGCGACCTCGCTCACCGGCATCGGCTTCGCCTTCACGAGCTACGACACGGTCTGGGCGGCGATGGACGGCGAGGTCGGCGGCTATATCCGCCGCGCGATCGAGAAGGCGAACCTGGTGCCGTTCGAGGCGACCTGGGACAACGGCTTTCGCCAGATCACCACCAGCACCAAGCCGATCCGCACGCCCGACGACCTCCGGAACTTCAAGATCCGCGTGCCGGTGGTGCCGCTCTGGGTCTCGATGTTCTCCGCGCTCGGCGCCGCGCCGGTGAGCATCCCGCTGAGCGAGGCCTATTCGGCGCTCCAGACCCGGATCGCCGACGGCCAGGAGAACCCGCTGGCGCTGATCAACTTCGCCAAGTTCTACGAGGTGCAGAAATACTGCTCGCTCACCAACCACGCCTGGGACGGGTTCTGGATGATGGCGAGCGGCCGCGTCTGGAAGGGCGTGCCGGCCGACATGCGGGCGATCATGGAGAAGCACCTCAACGCCGCGGCCCTGCGCGAGCGCGACGACATCGCGACGGCCAACCGCGACGTGCAGAAGGAGCTGGAGGGGCGGGGGCTCGTGTTCAACACCACCGACCCGACCGCCTTCCAGTCCGCGCTCAAGGCGACGAAGTTCTACGGCCAGTGGCGGGAGAAATTCGGGCCCGAAGCCTGGGCGCTGGTACAGAAATACGCCGGCGACATCGGGTGAGCACGATCACGGCAGGATATGCGCCGGCTTGATTTTCACGGCGTCATCCTGGGGCTCGCCGTAGGCGAGAACCCGGGATCCATCATCGCTGCGATGCCTGCTCATGGCGACCGGCGCTCCGCCCGATCCTGAAGGGCTGGCGGTTATGGATCCCGGGTTCCGCTCCGCGGCCCCGGGATGACCTCGAGGGTGGCACGGCCGTCCACAATACCGAACTCATCTCGCGCCGAGAGACCAGACGAGGACGATCACGATGAGGGATGTGCTCACGCCCGGGCAGATGCTCGCCGTCCAGGCGCGCCTGCGGCCCGACCGGATCGGCGCGCGCGACCTCGAGCGTGCGATGACGTTCCGGCAGTGGAACGCCCGCGCCTGCCGCCTCGCCAACGCCTTGCTGGGCCTCGGCCTCACGAAGGGCGAGCGCGTGGCGGTGCTGGCCTATAACTGCGTCGAGTGGCTGGAGATCTACGCCGCCATGGCGAAGGCCGGCCTCGTCGCGGTGCCGATCAACTTCCGGCTCGTCGGTCAGGAGGTGCGCTACATCCTGGAGGATGCCGAGGTCTCGGCCCTGATCCTCCAGGACGAACTGGCCGGCACGATCGAGGAGATCCGCGCCGACCTGCCGGTGGCGGAATCCCGCGTGGTGTGGTTCGGGGCCGCGCCCTGCCCGGCGGGTTTCTCGGCTTACGAGGGCCTGATCGCGCGGGCCCGCGAGGACGAGCCCGGCACGCCCATCGACCCGGCCGATCCGTGGATGCTGATGTACACCTCGGGCACCACCGGCAAGCCGAAGGGGGCGATCCGGTCGCATCGCGGCGCCGCGATGC
>NZ_JTHF01000134.1 GCF_001043895.1 Methylobacterium indicum | reverse complement strand
GGTTGATCGGAGAGGGGTCGACGCGCACGATCGTCATGGTCAGAAGACGCCGCTCGACGCGGGTCTCGACGTTCGTGCGGTAGAAGATCTGAAGCGGGACCTCGACGCGCCAGTAGTAACGACCGGCTGCCTTGCCTTCTTCCGAAATGTTGGCAGGGTCCGTCGTCACGGCCGAGACCGTCTGATATCCCGTCACCACCTTCTGGACGATGCCGCTCTCCTGGAGGGCGGCACGGTAACGGTCACGCCCTTTAGGCGTGAACGACTGGGATAGCGCGTTGTTGATGAGCGGGCGCCAGTTGGCGTAGTCGTAGGAGTTGAGCTCGACGGCCGACGAGACCGCGAACTCCTTCAGCCGCGCCTGGGAAATGTTCGGCTCGGAAAGCGGGATCGCCTCGCAGACGGCCTGCGCGTCCGAGGTCCAGATGAACTGCTTGACCGGAAACCGGATGAACGCATTGTAGAAGAGCAACGCGTTGACCGCGAGCGACATGACCAGGAACAGCGACAGCAGCAGGATCCAGGACCACTGGTTGCGCAGCATCATCCGGCCGGCATCGATCTCGCGGGAGATGTGATCGGCGGACTTCATGTGTGCGGCCTTCCCGCGATCGGCGGCGCCACGATCTTGACCTCGCAGCCGAACACGCCGCCGTCGGCGACGTAGGGAATCACCTCGGCCCGCTTGATCGACAGGTAGGCGAGCCACATCATCGCCAGCAGCGAGGCGAAGACCGCCCCGGCCAGGAACGACGAGACGCTCGCGTAGCCCGCGATCCGGTCGCCGAGCGCCGACGGCGACAGGCACCCGCGGGGCGAGGGCAGGCTGAACGCCCCGATGGAGGATCGCCGCCCCATCGTCAGCTGCCGGCCAGGACGGCGCGCATCTTGGCGTCGTCGCCGGGCTCGTAGCCCACCATGATCGCGACGCGCCCGTCGGGCCGGGGCACGAACATCGTCGGCACGCCCGGGCGCAGGGCCGGGCTCGCGGCGAAGATCGAGGCGAACGCCTCGAAGTTCTCGGCGAGCTTGGCCGCGGTCTCGGCGCCGATCTCGCCCGACATGCCGCCCTTGCCCTCGAAGGTCGCCTTGAGCGCCGCGACCGGATCAGCGGCGGTGAGGATGCCGGCGGCCAGGCGGTTGCCGTCCTCGGGCTCGCCGAGCACCGCGACCGGAACCCAGCGCGCCGCGATCCGCCCATGCAGCGCGTCGAACGCCTTGTGGCAGTACGGGCAGCGCGGATCGAAGAAGATGGTGGCGATCTTACCTTCCGGGGTCCCCGCCGGCGCGTCGACGACCGACGCGAGCTTGGCCATGATCTCCGAGACCTTCCGGGCGCGATCGGGATTTTCGATCGTCGCATAGCTGAGGCTTCCCGCCTGCGGCTGCGGCAGGATCGGTGCGGCCGTCGGCAGGGGAGCCGGGGCAATCGCCAAGGGTGTGTTGGCAGGCGCTAACGCAACCTGTGGGGCGGGTTGTTGAGCGCCTGCTAATGGATTGCCGGGATTGGCGGTTTTTCCGGAAATAGAATTGTTGGGGGCGGCGATTGCCGCGGATCCACTGGCGGTCCCGGCAACGATCTGAAGAGAGATGGGCTGCCAGTTGTTAGAAGTTGCAAGATAGACACATGCAACCATAGATCCGGCCCATGCGACGTGTTTAACTGCGTTCTCCATGCAAGCACCGCCCAAACTGAGTCATTGACGTTCGCGACGGCGCTCTTATTGCAAACCTATGGTTTATGTGTCAATAAATGTTTTTCTGTGACGTAGCAAAAGGCGATTAATATGTATGGGTAATGGCTTCAATGACACACCAATTCCTGTGTCAACGATCGATATGCGTCGCGATTTCCAAAAATACGTCGCATGTTATCGCGTATACCCTGCGTTATTGGGTGCAGTAGGGATCAGGTAAGCGTCCCGTTGAGATTTGAAGGGGTGGCGGACAATGGTCGAGAAAAGCTTCGTTAGGGTGTCGTTAAGGAATGCAACCCTGGCGGCTTTACTCGCGGCCTCGATACCAAGCCTGGTGGTATCCGCTTCAGATGACGTAGAGAAAACAGAGTCGAAGAAGCAGAACAGATCGAAATTCGAGTATAATAACGGGAGTCCTGAGGAGAAGCGGCCCTATCGGCGGCCAAATCTCGACGCTGACCCCATGAACCTCAGATACGAAGAGCTGCGGGAGCGCTTCAACGAATTGGAGGATCGTGTCGAGCGGCTCGAGCGCCAGGACCGATCTTCGAAAAGGGGTCAGTGATGGCTGTACCGGACCTCGGGAGTGTCCTCGCCTCGTTGAGCGAGGTGTTCCCGCTCGTCGTCAACCTCGTCTTCCTGCTGATCGCGCTCCTCGGGATCGTATACGGCACGATCGGCCTCTACGGGCTCTACGGCGTCGCTGCCGGGGAGTACAAATTCTCGAACCGTCCTACGACCCTCGATGGCGCGATCGCCAAGATCGCGCTCGGCGCCGCGATGATCGTTGCGCCGGTCCTGCTCTGGAAGTTCGCCAATTCGTTCGTCCTCGGCGGCGATCTCACCTTCAATATGTTCAACTACGGTTCGACGCCGCGAGGCTCGACCTGCGAGGATATCAAGCTCGCGATCACCTATTTCTTCATGTGCCTCGGGTCGCTCGCCTGGCTGATCGCCGGCATGCGGCTCTACACCGCCGCGTCGGGTCATCACGGCGGCGCCGGCTCGGCCGTCCTCTATCTCGTGGGCGGCACGCTGGCCTTCTTCATCAACGACGTCGCGAGCCTCGTCGGCAACACGATCAAGATGGACGTGTCGCTGTCGAACGTCTGCACGATGATCGGGGGAAGCTGACGATGCGCCTCCCCCTCTCCTCATTGCCGCTCTCGCCCGAGAAGCTCGTGCAGTTCCGCCGCCACGAAGGCGCCGATCGGAGCGCGGGCCTCGAACATCCGCTTCTGGTCGAGCTGCCAGGCTCGGTAGCGCTGCACGAGCGCGCTCGCCAGGACCACGATGCACAGGAGCAGCGCGCCGAGCAGCGTGAGCCAGGAATGGGCGTAGACCGCCCAGGCCGCCGCCAGGCAGCCGATCACCACGGCCGCCAGGAACAGGGACCAGGCCTGCCGGCGCGCGTCACGCGCCAGGTCGCGAGCGTCGATGCCTTCGAGCGCGAAGGTGCGGCCCATCTCGGCGAGCGTGAACGTCGCCCCGCAGGCCGGATCGTCGCACCTGCGCAGGGCCGGCGACTCGGGGTCGTTCATGAGACGGCCCCGCCGGCAGGCCGGGCAGGTCGCGTGGGTGCCACCCAGCACGGTCCCGCTCATCGCCGCGAAGGTTTTGTGCTCCGGCCCGACCCGTCGCGCGAGGCGACCCGCCAAAAACGTCAAGATCCCCATGCGTCCAGTCCATCGCAGGAGTGCATCGGATCTGGCTTGTGGATCATTCGGCGTTGGGCCGGCAAGGCCAATATCAATAAAAATCTATGGGGCTCGGATATGGATCGTGATCGTATTGTGTACATTATCAAGCTGGCGCTTGTTCTGATCGGCATGTCCGTTTTATTGCCTGCCTGTGTCAGCACGGGCAGCAGCACTTCGGGCCATGTCGACGCCCGGCTTCGCGAGCACGGGGTCTGACATGCGTCTGAAGGGCTTGATCCTCTCCACCGCGCTCTGCTCCGCGGCCTATCCGGCAGCGGCACAGGTCGCCAATACCTACTGCGCCCAGAACCCGGCCGCCTGTGCGCCCGTCGCGGGAGCCGGCGGATACGGCTACGGCGCCGGCTATGGCGTGCCCGGATATGGCGGGGGCTATGGCTACGGCGCTCTGGGCTACGGGGCCGGCTACGGCTACGGCTACGGCGCTCCGGGCTACGGCGGGAGCTACGGCGGCTATCCGCCCCCGGGCTACTACGGTCCCGGCGGCGCGGCCCAGGCCAACGCCCTCAACGCCATCGCCAACGGCCCGCGCTCCCTGCCCGACCAGGAAGGGCAGCCGTTTCCGCCCAACGTCGCCGACTCCGCCCCGGCGCCGGCCCCGCCCCACCCCTCGAACGTCGACTTCTCGCGCTACTCGGCGGCGATCTTCGGCGATGCGAACCGGCCGATCAAGGTCGTCCAGCGCACCGCGCGCTCGGCCGGCATCCAGGACGGCTACCGCGACGAGTCGCGGCGGATCGCCGACTACCTCGACACGCCCGGGATCTCGGCCCGCCTCGACGCACGCTACCCCTTCCCCACCGTGATGATCGGGGCCGACATCGTGCCCCCGGTGGTGTCGGAGCTACGCGACGTGCGCCAGACCCCGACCCGCACCCTGCTCGTCACCACCCTCGGCTCGTTCGAGATCGTGCGCGACGCACGGGTCACCGTGCAGCCGCCGAACTGGCGCGACTACCTCACCGTCACGCCACCGCCCGAGGCGAAGACCACCTGGACCCCGCCCAAGGGGGAGGTCGAGAAGAACAACTGGGAGGTGGGCTACGCCGGTGGGCTCGAGGTCGGCATCGCCCAGGCCCGCGCCGCCTTCGACGACGGGCTCGCGCGCCTCGACCGGGATTTCTCCGGCATGCGCCGCTACGGCGAGCTCGCCGCCGCCGGCGTGGTCAGCCTGCCGCTCGTGAAGGTGCGCGCCACCGGCCTCAAGGTCGGCAAGGACGGCCGATCGGCGGCGGTCGACCAGCGGCTCCTCAGGATCGTCGTCGCCCCGAAATTCGTGGGTGCGGCCGGCCCGGCCGCCGCGGTCGCGGCGGCGGAGTAGGGCGATGCGCTGGACCGGAGCCACCAACTACCCCGACGAGCCGATCACCGTGCATGGCCGCGAGGAGGTCACGCGCCTCCTCGTCCACGCCGTCTCGATCGGCGCGAGTGACGTGATCTTCCAGTCCGGCCGGCCGGTGCTCGCCTCCGTCCACGGCCACCTCTGCGCGCTGACCCAGGTCTGGCTCCAGCCGACGACGCTCGCGCGCATCTCCGCGGAGCTGACCACGACCGACTCGATCATGTCGAAGCTCTACTCGGGCCATGATTTCGATCGCGCGATCACGGTGCTCGAGCAGGATCGCGGCGACCGCCACGCCGAGCCCATCAAGCACCGCTTCCGCATCAACGTGACGGCCGGCTACTACGAGGGCGACGTCGGCGTGCAGATCGTCTGCCGCCACATCCCCGCCGATCCGCCCACCGTCGCCGCCCTCGGGGTCGAGCCCGAGATCGTCGCCGAGTCGACCCCGGCCCAGGGCGCCGTCATCGTCGCGGGCGAGACCGGCTCGGGCAAGACGACGACGATCGCCGCCCTGATGCGCCGCATCCTCGAAGAAGACACGCCGATCCACGGCAACATCCTCACCTACGAGGCCCCGATCGAGTTCGTGTTCGAGACCGTGCCGTCGGCGACGTGCACGATCATGCAGCACGAGATCGGGCTCCACCTGCCCTCGTTCGCGGCCGGCGTGCGCAACAGCCTGCGGCGCAAGCCTGGCCTCATCATGGTGGGCGAGCTGCGCGACATGGACACGGTGCTGGCGAGCGTCGAGGCAGCCCAGACCGGTCACCCGATCTACACCACCACCCACGCCAACGACGTCGCCCACATCCTGCGGCGCCTGACCCTGAAATTCCCGACCGACCTTCAGGTCCAGGCCTTCCACGACGTGTTGTCATCGACCCACATGCTGGTGTCGCAGCTCCTCGTCCCGAAGGTCGGCGGCGGCCGGGTCTGCCTGCGCGAATGGCAGATCCTCACCGATCAGGTCCGGCGCGAGGTGGCCCGCATCGGCATGGCCGAGGCGGTCGAGACGCTTCGCACCATCATCGGGCGCGGCGAGGACGGCCGCTCGATGAAGGTCACCGTGAAAAATGCCCTCGATCGGGGCCTCATCGACGTCAGGACCGCCAACCGCGCGCTCGACCGTTACGGATACCGCGATGCCCGTCTCGCGGCGTAGTCTCGTCGCCGGCCTCGCCGGAACGCTCGCGGGCGCCCTGCTCGGCCTCGACCGGGCCTACGCCGCGGCGCTCGCCGCCGTGCCGGTCGCGGCCGGGCCCACGCGGCTGTGGCTGCGGCGCGAGCGCACCGACGAGGAGGTGAGCGCGATCGTCCGGACCCCGGACGGCTACAACACGCGCGACCTCCTGCTGCTGTCCTGGCTGTTGCGCGACGTCGGCGACGGCAGCTCGGCGGTCTGGATCGACCCGCCCCTGTTCGACCTCCTGGCGTCGGTCCAGGGGGCGATGAGCGCCGTCCACGGATCGGCCGTGCCGCTGATCGTGACCTCGGGATACCGGACCCCCAAGCACAACGCCGGCATCGAGGGCGCGGCACGGAGCTCGCTCCACCTCGCCGGCCGCGCCGTCGACATCAAGGCCGTCGGCTATCGCCCGGACGCCGTAGCAGTCGCCGGCGCGCTCTGCGGCCGGGGCGGAGTCGGGATCTATCCGAGCTTCTGCCACCTCGACGTCGGTGCCGCGCGGTCATGGGCCGGCGGACGCAAGGCGCGGCCATCCGGCCATCCGGCGCCCGGGACCCCGATCACCCAACCCAAGGATCCCGCATGAGCGATGGACACATGACCTGGCGATGGTCCGCCGTGCCGATGGAGTTCTTCGGCATTCATGGAAGCATCACGATTTTCTTGCCGTTGCTGATGGCTACGGGTCTCAGTCGATACACGTTCATTGCCATGGCGTTGTATATGGCTTTTCTCGTGTACTGCAATCACCGCAAAATGACCCCAATGCGGTATCTGAAGTATATGTGGGCTAAATTTATAGAGGGCGGAAAATGGCCGGCGTTCTAGCTCGAACCCCGCGGATGCGGGCGTCCCTTCTCCTCGCCGCCGTCGCCGGCGGGCTCGCGCTGGCCGTGCCGGCGCCGGTCCGGGCCCAATCGACCGGCAATAACTGTCTGGTGCGGCAGGCCGCCGATGCGGCCGTGCAGCGCCAGATCGCGCTGATCGACGCCGCCAAGGTCAACCCGTCGAGCTTCTTCAACGGCCCGAACTCCTGCATCGCCGGCGACCTGCTCAAGCGGTTCGACCTCTCGAACCTGATCCCGGACATACAGAGTGCCGTCACGGGCGAGGCGATAAGAGCGGTGACATCGTTGCTCGACCAGGCCAAGCGCCAAGTTTGCCAGATCCTGGACCAGCAGCTTATGAATACTATTGGAAGTATTAACAGTCAAATGAGGAGCTTTCAAAGTTCGATCTCAGGTGATTTATTCCGACAGCTCAATGGTTCGATCTCACCAATAACGTTGCCGAAAATAGCCAATCTCGGGCAGTACACGCATGTCACAAATGAAGGGACCGGCTCGGCGCTCAATCTGCCTCAGACGCAGACCTCGATACCGGCGGTGCAGACCGACACATCGCAGTCGAATACGTCCAGCACGATTGTAATTCCGCAGTCATCCGGCACCAAGACCGGCAGCGGCTACGAGGGGATCATGCGATGAGCAGCCGTGTTGTAATGCTATCGATTGCGATCCTAACTGGCTACATGGCCGTGCCGGCCATCGGTGCGGCGCACGCTGACAAGCTGGCGCTGCCTGCGGGCAACTGGACATATCCGCCTGCCAAAGCAGCCGAATGCAAGAACGCGCCGCTCACGATTGAAAACAATCGTTTGATCCAGCGTATCGATCAAGAAGGGATCCGGGGCGAAGCTCGTTGCAGGTTTTTGCGTATCAAGATGGGCCAAAAAGGCTATATCTACGTGAAGACGAAATGCGACTGGGATCGCCATATTCCTCAAGCCATGCGGGAAAGTCCAGATAACGATGACGATGAGGAATTTTCCGTCAAAATTATAAGCAAAAATAAAATTATATTTAACAATGTTGAGCATGAAATTTGCCCGCCTAAGGTCGGAGATATCCGATGATCAGAGGGGGTGCAAAGATCCTGGCTCTGGGTGCGCTCGGTCTGTCTCTGGACCCAGCAGTAGCTGGCACCTGCCTCTCGGTCGACATCATGAGTCCGGCAGGACAACGGGTCTCGTCGCCTTATGGCGTCAACCGGACCGGTCGGCCAGGCGCTTCGGCTGGCTATCACCAGGGTATGGATATTGTGAATAGTCAGGGCGCGGGAACCAAGATTTTTTCCGGATCGTCCGGCCCAACTTCCTTTTACAATTTCACCGGCGGCGGGGTTATAGCCGACGTAACCTCTGGAGATACAAGATTTTTCTATCTTCATATGAATACATTGACGCTCAAGAAGGGCGAGGTCGTATCGAAAACGATTTCGGCCGGTGATCAGGTAGGGACGATGGGATGCGCAGGCATGAGGCAATGCGCTCCTCACCTGCATCTCGGTACGCTTCTCAAGGGGAGCGTACTCGCCTCGACGGGGACGAACGGTCGTGCCTGGAAGATGGGATCAGGCAAAGGGGCAAGCCCCATGACCGCCGACGCCATCAAGTCGGCCCTTCCGCAAGCCTGGTACTACGTAAATCCCGAGCCCTTCCTGCCCCGGCAAATCCCGATCTCCACCAAGTATCCGGACATGGCAGGCGGGCCGCGGGACACGACTCTGCCAAAGACATGCTCGCCCGGTGCCAACGAGGGGGCAGCCTCCGAGACAGTATCCCGCTCTGATACTCAGTCTCGGCAGGCCTCTATCTCAGCCGCGGCTGAGAAGGCCACCGGGTCGGAGGATCACGCGGTCAAGGTCGCCAACATGCCGAACCGCAGCCTCTATATCGAGCTCGCCCGCATCAACGCGACCGAGCTGACCGCCAACACCTTTGATTACGATGCGCAGATGGATGCAGCCCTCGCCCAGCTCGTCGCCCTCTATGCCCTCGACGCTCGACCCGCGGAGGCCCGGCCGTGAAGTTGGATCGCCTCGCCCTCCTTCTGGCCAGCGCCGCCCTTGCCGTCGTGTTGGCGTTCCCCGCCCAGGCGCAAGGGCTCTTCCTGCAGTGGGAGATTTCCCTTCAGCGTCTGATGAGCGGACTGAAGGTCTCTGGCGCGCAGTCGAGCGCTACGTCGCTGCAGACCACAAACGGGCACAAGGCCGCCGCCGAGGCCGCCGCCTCGGCCCTGGTGAGCCAGGACAACGCCCTTCGCCTCGCCCGTGTCCAGCACCAGTACGGCTATGATACCGGTACAGGCTACGCCGCATGCGACGTGTCACTGGCGATCGGGCAGGAGCGCGATAGCTACGCCTCGGCCGAGAAGGTACGACAGACCTTCCGTCAGGCAGACCAGCGCTGGTTGACCAGTGGCGGTGACGCGGCCGAGCGCATGGGCGTGAGCCTCGAGCAACGCCGGACTTTCTACTGCTCGCCCTCCGAGCAGGAGACAGGCTGGTGCACCGGCGCCAAGCCCGGCGGCTTCGGCGCCGGCGACTCCGACGCATCCCCCTGGCTGCTCAACCGCGACTATGGCGCAGAGGAGGTCATGACCGCGGCCGACTACCTCGACGTCATCGCCCCCCTGCCCACCGTGAAGCCCAACACGTCCACGGCCGAGCACGATGCCGACCTCGTCATGGCCCGCCGGCAGGGCGCGATCATGAGCGGCGCCCGCGCCAGCCTCGTCGGCGTCATCGTCGGCGGCATGGGCGGCGACAACCGCCAGGGAGGCACCCCGTGATCCGTCGCATCCTCCTCTCGGGCATCGCCGCCGCGGCGATCGGCGCCGTCTCCCCGGCCCAGGCCCAGACCTGTTTCGGCGTCGAGGCGCGCGTGAACGTCGCGACCTCGACCCTCACCACTGCGATCACCGGCGCCATCACCACCACCGAGACGGGCCTGATCACGCAGGAGCTCGCCGAGCGCGCCCGTCTCCTGTCGGCCGTCAAGGTGCTCACCGCGCAGTCCGCGGCAGGGTCGGATCAGGTCTCGAACGGCTTCCGTGCCTCGGGCGAGGCGCTGGCCACCACCGTCGTCACGCAGGAACAGCGCCAGGCCGTCGCCCTCGCCGCCCACCGCTATGGCTCGGTCGGCTACGACCCGTGCGGCTCGAACACCAAGGCACAGGCCCTCTACACGGCGATGACGGGATCCACCGCCGCCCGCCAGCAGATCGTCACACCCGTGCGCGCTCAGCCCGGCCGTTACGCCGACCCGAAGGACTGGGTCAACGACGTCCGGTCGGGCGATGCCCCCGACGGCGCCGCGCTCTACGGCGGCGATGCCCAGGCCGCCACGAAATTCATTAACACGGTCGTCGGGCCGCCGGACGAGCGGCCGCGCAACACCGCCGCCACTGCCACCAGCGACCGGGACCGCCTGGAGAAGACGGGGCGGGACACCTACCGCTCGATGACCGCCGTGGTGCTGGCCGACATCGCCGCCGACTACAGGGCCGACGGCCCGATCGCCAAGGCTCGCGCTCTGTCCGGCCACTGGCAGGGCAACGATGGTGGCGCCGCGTGGGCGGCCGGCGTCGCCGGCCAGCACGACCGCGGCATCATCCAGGACGCGGTGCGGATGGAGGCGGCGAACCTCGCCCTGCTCGCCCACCAGATCAAGCGCGGCATGCGGACCGAGGCCACGGCCGCGGCGCTGCTGCTGGCCATGGTCAACGCCCGCCTGACGAACAGCGTGCCCGCCCCGAGCCGCGGCCCCCTCACCCCAGCGAGCTACCAGGCGCCATGATGAAGCAGATCCTCTTCGCCGCCGCCCTCGCCACCAGTCTCGCCTCGCCGGCCGCGGCGCAGTTCTGTGGCGTCGTCGATCCGATCTGGATCGCCGGCCACAACAGCGCCACCACCACCCTGACCACCGGGGTGACCGCCCTGGGTACTGCCGTCGCAGCGCAGCGCAGCATCACCCTGGAGCTGCTGCTCTCGGCCATGAAGGTGCAGACCGCTCAGACCGCGACCAACGGCGAGCGCGAGGTCAACCTCGTCAGCAACACCCAGCAGGCCGTCGCCTCGACCCTGTCCCAGGTTGCGCAGCGCCGCGCCCTTGTCGACGCCCGCGAGCAGTATTCGATCGAGACCGGCCAGGGCGTGAACGCCTGCGGCTCGATCGACCTGATGAACTCGACGAGCCGCGCCATGGGGAATGTCGACATGACCGGCCGGGAGACCTACCGCAGCCTCGACGTTGCGCCGGGCAAGAACACCCCGGTCCAGCAGGCCGCCCGGGACCGCTTACGTGATCCGACCAAGACCGACTCCGCTGTGTTCTTCGACCCCACGGCCAGCGACGACGACCGCAAGGCCGTGATCGAGGCCATGGCCGGCCTGCCGATGCCCAAGCCGACGGCCAACATGCCCGGCGCCGAGGCCGACGTGATGATGCTGCGTGCCCGCAAGGTCGAGGCCCTGCGCTCGCCCGCTCTTGTCTCCCTCAGCGCCGTCCGCTCGATGTCGTCCACCGACGACCACCAGATCGGCACCACCGCCGGATCGCCTCTCGCCCAGCTCGACGCGCTCATCAGCCAGTACGGCGGCGGGCCACAGTTCGAGGCGTGGTCGGCCGGCCTCGCCGGCCAGTCCGAGCACGGGCTCCTGATCGAGCTCACCCGGATGCGCTCGATGTCGCTGGCGCTGCGCCAGCAGCTCATCGAGCAGCAGGCCCGGACCTCGGCGGTGTTCGCCACCATGCTGGCCACCCAGGCCGGCGGCAACCTCTAGGGATTCCCGATGCTCCGCAGGATCATCGCCGCCGGCGGCAGCCTCGCCGCACTCGCCGCCGCTGGCGCCGCCCAAGCCCAGACGACGAGCAAGGAGGTCTTCACGCCGGTCACGAACGACCTGGCGCTGATCAACCTGCGCAAGCTCCTCGGCTGCGTGGTCGACGGCGTGTGGACCGCCGCGACCTGCTCGGACGATCGCCCGCTCACGGTGGCGCTCGGATACTTCAACGTCGGCTGCTTGATCGTCTCGACGATCCTCGCTTGCTACCTGCTCTACTCGCTCGTCGCCGACACCGCGAACGACGGCCAGGCCTTCGGGCGGAATTCCAGCGCCAAGTACACCATGCTGCGGGTGATGACCGGGGCGATCCTCAGCCTGCCGATCAAGAGCGGGCTGTCGCTGGTGCAGATCCTGGTGGTGCAGATCGCCGTATGGGGATCGGGGTTCGGAGACACCCTCTGGACCCGCGTCGCCAGCACCCAGCTCACCGGCATGTACGGCACCCTCGCGCAGCCGACCCAGGCGCTCGGCGATTTCGCCCTGCGCGGCAAGCTCGCCAAGGTGCTCGAAGCGCGCCTCTACGGTCACGTCTGCGCTCAGTCGTTGCAGCAATACGCCAACAACGTGTCGGGGCGCGACAATGCGGCCTCGATCGTTTCGCGCACCGCAACCGATACCGGCTTCTTCGGATCGTGGAGCACGCAGACAACGACTTATTATTTTGCCGACGCGAACGGGTATTTCCGCAAATCGAACAACCTGTGCGGCTCGGTCGTCTACGAACACCAGAAGGTCAACGTCAACCTCGCCGACACGACTGACGCCAGTACCACGTCGCTCCTGATCGCGCTGGCCGAGCAGCAGAGCCAGCGCGCGTTCCAGGCCGCGATCGGCAGCCTCGACGGTGCCGCGAGCGGGATCGCCACCACCATCATTTCCGGCAGCCGCGACGAGGAGGCGATCCAGACCCGCATCAAGGAGGCGGTCGACGCGGCCTATACCCGCGTCAGCCAGAGCCTGACCCAGGGCAACAACGCCCAACTCGATCAAGTCCTGCGCAACTACCTGTCGGACTCGACTGACAACGGCTGGCTCTCGGCCGCGTTGTGGCAGCGCTCGATGAGCCTCGTCCAGGCCAAGCTCCTCGCCGCTTCGGCCGGTCCGAGCGCCTCGGTGACGGCGGTGCCCCCAGCCGCGATCTCCACCTACATGCCCTCGCTCGGCCACAGTGCCTACTGGCCGCTCGCCCAGGAGGCGCAGCGCAACGTCACCTATGTCGCGACCTTCAGCGGCTTCATCGCCGCGCGAGGCACGGGCAGCGTCGCGCGCATCGCCAGCGACGACCCGGCATCGCAGGCCGACCCGACGAGCATGTTCGCCCGGGCGCTCTCGGCGATCTACTCGGGCGTGCTTGGCATCATCAGCCGGCCGGAGAGCACGACCTGGAGGGATCCGATTCTCGAGGTGCAGGAGATCGGCCAGAGCATCGCGAATTTCGGTCTCGCCGCGACGGGCGCCGGTGTCAGTTCTGATTTCGTCGGATGGGGTTTGGGGGCTTTAAAAAACCCGATTGGGCAAGTCGCGCAACACGGCATGGAGAAGGCTTCAGGCTTCTTCTATTTCCTGGCAACGATCCTGTTTGCCGCCGCCTTCATGCTAGTCGGGCTGGTGCCGTTCGTGGTCATCGTTCACTTCCTGATGGGCACCTTCAACTGGTTCCTCGTCGTCGCCGAGGCGATGATCGCGGTGCCGATCTGGCTCCTCACGAAGTTTATGCCGGCCCGCTCGGACTCCTTCGTCGGCAACAGCGGGCAGGGCTACATGTTCTTCCTCGGCATCCTGCTGCGCCCTCCCCTGATCGTCGTCGGCCTTCTCGCCTCGCTCCTCCTGATGCGGGTGGGCATCGACATCACCAACGTGTTCTTCCGCGGGGCACTCGCGATGTTGTCGCCCGACGGCACCGTCGCCTACGTGATGGTCGGGACCGCCGGGCTGTTCGTCTACGCCGTGATCCTGTTCTCGATCATCATGCTGTCGGCGGGCCAGATCAGCGCCTTGCCGGACACGGTGCTGTCCTGGATCGGGGCACAGATCGAGCGGCGTGCCGGCAGCAGCGCAGCAGTCGCCGCGGCCGGCATCGTCATGCCGACCTCGCCGAGCCGGATCCCGGGCGGCAACGCGGCGAGGACCGCCGGCGTCCTCGTCTCCGGCACACGCCCAGGTTCGAGCGCGGCGGGCCGGACCATGCTGTCGATGATCCGCGGCCGGACCAAAGGCTGAAGGGAGCGTGTCGATGAACGATGACAACCCGATAGAGGTCGCGCTGCATTTCGGGATCGCGACCGCGCTCTCCTTGTCGCTGATCGCCGCGCCCTTCGTGCCCGAGGTGATCCTCGCCTACGCTGGATACCGCTTCCTGCGCCACTTCACCTACGGCTGGCGCACCTGGCGCGCCCCGGGGCGCGTGCCGCACCATCTCGGCCGCCGTGGCTACCGCGACGAGACTACGCGCCGGCGTGGTGACGCCACCTGGCCGATCGGCCTGGCGAAGACCGGCCAGGTGTGGCTGCGGCGCGAGGACATGGTTCAGGGGGTGGCCATCGAAGGGGACGATCCGCGATTCCAGGCTCAGGCGATCGGCAACCTCGTGTTCGGGGCCTGCATGAACCGGATGGGCGCCATCATCGTCGAGGCCATCCCCAAGCCCGTCGCCCGGAGCAAGTCCGCTCTCTCCGCCGAAACACCCCTCGAGAAGCCGGGGATGCTCACCCGGCAGATCTCCGAGATCGCGCAGCCCTTCGGCCGGGACACCGAGATCTGCTCGATCGACCTCGACGCCGGGCCACAGCCGCCCCTGCGGATCGCGGCCTCGACCCTGACGGCCGCGATCGCGGACATGCAGCTTGGACCCGAGGCTGACGCGCTGCACAAGGCGCTGATGCCGCTTGCCATGGCGATTGCCACACGGCGCGACAGGAGCCCGCTCGAGATCTACGCCGCCCTCCTCGACGAGGTCGCGCTCGGCCGGCTGATCGAAGGCAGGTACGAGATCGATGGGCACGAGGTTGCCGTCGACGAGGACGCATCGGCCGAAGAGGCGGCTCTCCGGAAAGCGATCAGGCTGATCCAAGACCTCCCGGACGACACGCGCGAGATCGGGCGCAAGACCCTCGCCGCTCACGCGGCCGAGATTGCCGGCCTCACGAGCGTCTCGCTCACCGAGGGGTTCGAGCTGCGCTCCGCCATCTCGGCGCGGGGGATCGTTTGCATCCGCTCTTCATCGCCGCTGACCACCGCGCTCGTGATCGCGCGATGCGTCGAAGCCCTGATCGAAGGCGGGCCTGGCCATGCCGCCGACAACCTCATCCACGTCGTCTATCCCGCGGAGCTGTCGGGCCAGTCGGCGCGGCGCTTCCGGGCCGCCGCCGTGCAGGCGGGCGCGATCGGCACCCTTTCCCTTCCGGCAAGACCACCTGGCCACATCTACAAAGCCGTCCGGAAAATCACCGCGCTTCGCATCCAAGGCAGGACCGGCTCCCGCAACGGATCCGACGAGGATGCGAAGGTCATCTCCACGATCAAGGACTGCCCGTTCACGCTCGACATCGAGATGCCAGTGTGATCGTAAGTCAAGATCGCAAATGGCATAGCAATGACATATCTACGTTGATGATACGCTCGATTCATAGACTGATTGACTGATTGCGACGGTCGCGCTTTGTCCTTGGCAGGAGGAGCCGATGTGGGCGCAGGCAGGTTGCGATTTGCATCACCTCAAGTCGGGCTGGAGTGGTCCGCTCCCGGGTACCATACCGGCCGGCCCGGGCGGCAGCGGCGTCGGCCGAGCCTGCGCACGACATGCGGCCGCATCCTGAAAGGTCTCCACGAGGGGCTCGTCCGCGAGGTCTCGGCTGCTGTGAGACACCGGGACCGACGACGGGCACGGTGTCATGAGGCCGCGCATCCGTGTCGGTGGCCGATTTAGTACGCCTCCTCGCCGTCCTGCCCCCTGCCCCCGTCGCCCTGACCACCACGCTCGTCCGGGCCATCGCGCAGCCTGGACCCATGGGTCTTACCGCATTCGTCGCATGGTGCATTGTCGGCGCTAGAGAGGGCCCGATGAGGAAGCAGTCCCGGCGGGCGACAGATCGCTCACGGTCTGGCTCAAGACGCTCTCCCTAGTCTAACGCGGCCGCCCCGCGAACGGCGATCCGCAGGCTCTCCTCCAGCTCACGCATCGTCTCAAGGCTTGGCCTGGCGGGTTGGCTTTCCGCATAAACCCCCTCCCCTGCCGCGCCGACGCACGGGATCAGGGTCGGTTCCGAACAGCTCAGGGTGAAGCCGTTCTCGGGACGGATGAACCGATTCTGCACCGCCCTGAACCGCAGACCGGGATGGGCGGCTTCCATCCGCACCGCGACCGCGTAGCACCGCTCCGGATCCTCGTCGAAGCTCTCCGGAAACAGGATCATGAACAGGGTCGCGGCGGGCAGGGGTCGGGTGGGGCAGGACGTCATGGCGAGTTCGCGGGCCTCAAGACGTCCCGCATTCGCTCCAGGCCGGCAGCATGTCAAACCGATCGAGAGCGGCTTGGGTCGAGCACCGGATCTATCTCACCGGCACCCGACGCGAAGCGATCGCTGGGATTGCCCCGTTTGTGTGGTTCTTGCTCACTTTGCGTGGATCAGACGGCCAGAACCATGCGGCGCTTGAGGAGTTCGAGGCCGGCCCGTCCATTGCACTGGCGCTTGATGAGCTTGAGCCGGTTGACCTGGCCTTCCGCCTAGCCGCTACTCCATGGCTCCATGAGAGCAGCCCGGACGGCAGCGATGTCCGCGTCCAGTCCCGAGGCGAACGTCGCGATGGCAGGAGCGTCGCAGGTCCGGACCTTCGTGATCCAGGCGGCGAGGTCAGCAGCTGCGTCCTGATCATCGGGCACAGCCTTGCTCTTCCCGGCGGCGCGCACGAGTACGGTGAAGCGGCGGGCCAGGCCTGTGACAGCCCGCGCGGTGTCGTCCTGC
>NZ_JTHF01000133.1 GCF_001043895.1 Methylobacterium indicum | reverse complement strand
AGGGCGAGAGCACCATCCGCTGCTCCAGCATGACCGTGCACTACCAGCGCAAGGAGAAGGAGCCGAAGGGCAAGGCCGAGGCGAAGGGTTTGGACGGCAAGGGCGCCGACGCGAAGGCGTCCATCGCCCAAGCCGCGGACGCGAAGCCCGCGGAGGCGAAGCCCGTCGAGAAGCCCGTGAAGGTCGAGGCGAAGGCCGAGCCCAAGGTGGAGAAGGCCGAAAAATCGTCCGATCCCACCGACGGCAGCGCGATCCGCCAGGTGGTCTGCGCCGGCCCGGTCACGGTCGTGTCGAAGGATCAAGTGGCGAGCGGCGACAACGCGGTGTTCGACCGGGTGGCGAACCGCGTCGTGCTCACCGGCAACGTGGTGCTGAGCCAGTGCCAGAACGTCACCCGCGGCTCGCGCCTCGTCTACGACATGAATACCGGCCGGGCGAACATGGACCCGGTCGCGGGCGGCCGCGTGTCGGCGATGTTCGTGCCGGGCGGCAAGGACGACGGCGCCAAGGGCAAGCAGGCGGGCTGTGCGCAGCCGCCGGGACAGGCGGGGAAGGCGGCGCCGAAGCCGCGGGGGTAGGCGG
>NZ_JTHF01000132.1 GCF_001043895.1 Methylobacterium indicum | reverse complement strand
GCCCCTCATAATCGCCCCGTCATGGATCTGAACTCGCCCCTGTTCGACCGCATCCGCATCCGGCCCTCGTGCGACGAGCCGAAGAAGGCCGCGGGCCCGGCCTGCGACCGGCCGGGCTGCACCCAGCCGGGGCTCCACAAGGCGCCCAAGGGGCGCAAGCAGGAGGGCCAGTACTGGCGCTTCTGCATGCAGCACGTGCGCGAGTACAACGCGTCCTACAACTACTTCGACGGGATGAACGACGCGGCCGTCCAGGCCTACCAGAAGGACGCGGTGATCGGGCACCGGCCGACCTGGGCGATGGGCGTCAATCCCGGCGGAAAGACCGGTGCGAAGCCCGACGCCCCACAGCGCGACTGGGACTACGTCGACCCCCTCGGCATCCTGCGCGGCGAGGGCGCGGGCCCGGCCGCCTCGCGCCGTGCCCGGGCCGAACCGCCGCCGCCGCGGTACTCGGCCCCGGTGCGCAAGGCGCTTGACGTGCTTGGCCTCGACGAGAGCGCCGATTCGGCCGCCATCAAGGCGCAGTACAAGGTGCTGGTGAAGCGCTTCCACCCCGACGCCAACGGCGGCGACCGTTCGTTCGAGGACCGCCTGCGCGACATCATCAAGGCGCACGACACCCTGCGGGGCGCGGGCCTGTGCTGAGGCCGACCCCGGACGCGAGGCCGACCCAGGACGCGAGGCCGGCCCCGGACGCGAGGCCGGCATCGGCCCTGCGCCGGGCACGGATCTCGCATCCCTGATCCGTTGCGAAGGGGGGGGGTCGAAACACGGCGCCTGCCCCATATATCCGGGTCAGGCACGTTTGCGCCGGCTTCCCCCGCAGCTTAAGGACAAGCGGCGCCCGCCGGTCTCCTCCGCGCCGTCGCGACATTCGCAGGCCGCCCATGCCGGGCCGGCCTGCCCCGACGAGGCTCCGTATGCTTGCTGAAGACACGCCACCCGCACTCCCGGACACGACCGTCTCGGTGCGCAAGGTGTTCGGGATCGATTCGAATCTCGAGGTCCCGGCCTTCTCGGCCACCGACGAGCACGTGCCGGATCTCGATCCGGACTACCTGTTCGATCGCGAGACCACCCTGGCGATCCTGGCGGGCTTCGCCCGCAACCGCCGGGTGATGATCACCGGGTATCACGGCACCGGCAAGTCCACCCACGTCGAGCAGGTCGCGGCACGCCTGAACTGGCCCTGCATCCGCATCAACCTCGACAGCCACGTCTCGCGCATCGATCTCGTCGGCAAGGACGCGATCGTGCTGAAGGACGGCAAGCAGGTCACCGCCTTCCAGGACGGCATCCTGCCCTGGGCGCTGCAGAACAACGTTGCGCTCGTCTTCGACGAGTACGATGCCGGCCGGCCGGACGTGATGTTCGTGATCCAGCGCGTGCTCGAAGTGTCGGGCCGCCTGACGCTGCTCGACCAGAAGCGGGTGATCCGGCCCCATCCCGGCTTCCGCCTGTTCGCCACCGCCAACACGGTCGGCCTCGGCGACACCTCGGGCCTGTATCACGGCACCCAGCAGATCAACCAGGGCCAGATGGACCGCTGGTCGATCGTCACCACGCTCAACTACCTGCCGCACGATCGCGAGGTCGACATCGTGCTCTCCAAGGCGCCGCATTACCGCGGCGAGGGCGGGCGCGACATCGTCAACAAGATGGTGCGCGTGGCCGACCTCACCCGCAACGCCTTCATCAACGGCGACCTTTCGACCGTGATGAGCCCGCGCACGGTGATCACCTGGGCCGAGAACGCCGACATCTTCAACGATATCGGCTTCGCGTTCCGGGTCACCTTCCTCAACAAGTGCGACGAGCTGGAGCGTGCGCTGGTGGCCGAGTTCTACCAGCGCTCCTTCGGCAAGGAGCTGCCCGAGAGCGCGGTCAACGTCGCGCTGAGCTGACGGCGCCGGACCCATCGTCCGCCGGCCAGGCCCGGCTCCGCTGCGCGAGCGCCCCGTCGGGGTGCCCGCGCAGCGGAGCCGGCTCGGGCCGGGACGGCGATGGTGCCCTCCGGGCGCTCGTGCGGCAGGCCTCGATGCTGCACCCCCTCGACCTCGACTCGCTGAAGAAGTAGCCGCGCCATGTCCATCTCCAACCGCAAGCCCGGCGAGAAGCGCGAGTCCGTCGCCGAGCCGCTGAAGCGCTCGGTGGCCGGGACGCTGCGGGCCATCGCCCGCAAGGCCGAGATCGAGGTCACCTTCGCGACCGACCGGCCGGCGCTCACCGGCGACAAGGCCCGCCTGCCCGAGCCGCCGCGCAAGCTCTCCCCCGGCGACGTCGCGATCCTGCGCGGCCACGCCGATTCGATGGCGCTCCGCCTCGCCTGCCACGACAACACCGTCCACCGCCGCCTCGCGCCCGAGAACGCCGCCGCCCGCGCGGTGTTCGATGCCGTCGAGCAGGCCCGGGTCGAGGCGATCGGCTCGCGCCGCATGGCGGGCGTGGCCGGCAACCTCACGGCGATGCTGGAGGACCGCTACCACCGCGGCGGCAAATACGAAGAAATCACGGACCGGGCCGATGCGCCGCTGGAAGATGCGGTCGCCCTGATGGTGCGCGAGCGCCTGACCGGCCAGGCCCCGCCGCCTGCCGCGCAGCGCATCGTCGGATTGTGGCGCGAGTTCATCGAGGACCGGGCCGGGCGCAACCTCGACGGCCTGATGGGCAACCTTGAAGACCAGCGCGCCTTCGCCCGCTCGGTGCGCGACCTCCTCTCCTCCCTCGACATGGCGGACGAGGCCCCCCTCGACCCCGACGACGAGGAGAACGACGACGAGAACGAGGCCGAGTCCGACGAGCAGCAGGCTGGCGAGGGCGAGGCGGAGCAGCAGAGCCAGGGCGACCGGGCCGAGATGGAGGTCTCGGACGAGGCCTCCGACGAGATCGAGGAAGGCGCCACCGAGGCCGCCGACGCGCCGTCGGGCGAGTTGCCGGAAGATGCCGAGGACGCCGATTCGGAGGAGGCCTCCGAGTCGTGGCGCCCGCCGGGCCCGCGGGCCAACGAGCCGCGGGGCCCGGACTACAAGGTCTTCTCCCAGAAATACGACGAGGTCATCCACGCCGAGGATCTGTGCGACGCCGATGAGCTGGCGCGCCTGCGCTCCTACCTCGACAAGCAGCTCGCCCATCTCCAGGGCGTGGTCGGGCGCCTCGCCAACCGCCTGCAGCGGCGGCTCCTGGCGCAGCAGAACCGCGCCTGGGAGTTCGACCTGGAGGAAGGCCAGCTCGATCCGGCCCGCCTCGTGCGCGTCGTGATCGACCCCTACCAGCCGCTCTCGTTCAAGCACGAGAAGGACACGAATTTTCGCGATACGGTCGTCACCCTGCTCCTCGACAATTCGGGCTCGATGCGCGGCCGGCCGATCACGGTCGCGGCGACCTGCGCCGACATCCTGGCCCGCACGCTCGAGCGCTGCGGCGTCAAGGTCGAGATCCTCGGCTTTACCACCCGGGCCTGGAAGGGCGGGCAGTCGCGCGAGGCCTGGCTGCAATCAGGCAAGCCGCCGACCCCGGGGCGCCTCAACGATCTGCGCCACATCGTCTACAAGTCGGCCGACGCGCCGTGGCGCCGGGCGCGCAAGAATCTCGGGCTGATGATGCGCGAGGGCCTGCTCAAGGAGAACATCGACGGCGAGGCCCTGGATTGGGCCCACAAGCGCCTGCTCGGCCGGCCCGAGCAGCGCCGCATCCTGATGGTGATCTCCGACGGCGCCCCGGTCGACGACTCGACCCTGTCGGTCAATCCGGGCAACTACCTGGAGCGGCACCTGCGCTACGTGATCGACGAGATCGAGACCCGCTCGCCGGTGGAGCTTCTGGCCATCGGCATCGGCCACGACGTGACCCGCTACTACCGCCGGGCCGTCACGATCATCGACGCCGAGGAGCTCGGCGGCGTGATGACCGAGAAGCTGGCGGAACTGTTCGAGGAGGATGGCGGCGCGGCGCCGAGGCGCAGGATGGCGGCGGGCGGGCGGCGCTGACTGTCGGCGCCTTTCTCCGAGCCTGATCGACGTTCGCCGATCGATCGGGCGCAACCCCCTCAAACTCGCTACGTCATCCTGGGGCTCGCCGCAGGCGAGAACCCGGAATCCATAACCGCTGGCCGTGCAAGAACCAGACGATCGGCGTTCCGCGTCCTCCTTATACCGTCAGCGATGATGGATCCCGGGTTCCGCTGCGCGGCCCCAGGATGACGACGGAGGGCATGAAGTTCGCTGGTGAACCCAGACGACCCGAAAAATCGTTTCGATAGCCAATGCGAAAAACCCCCGGGCGCCATGGGCGCATCCGGGGGTTTTTCGTGGGTCTTGCGTGACGAAGGAGGCGCCGGGCGCCTCCACCGCGAAAAGAAATCAGGCCGCCTCGGCGAGCTTCTTCTCGATCTCGCGCTTCAGCAGGCGGGCGTTCTGCGACAGGTCGGTCTCGCCGGCCTTGATCAGGAACGCATCGAGGCCGCCGCGGTGCTCGACCGTGCGCAGGGCGTTCGCCGAGACGCGCAGGCGCACCGAGCGGCCGAGCGTGTCCGAGAGCAGGGTGACGTTGCACAGGTTCGGGAGGAACCGGCGCTTGGTCTTGTGGTTCGAGTGGCTCACGAGGTGGCCGGTGAGCACCCCCTTACCGGTGAGCTCGCAGCGACGCGACATGGTCTTCAATCCTCAACTGGTCTTCGTTCGGCGAGGGACCACGCAACGCGAGAGCCGGGTGTGCAGCGCACCCCGGCCTGAACCGGACCCCGCGAAGTCCCTGGAAAGCACGCGCCTATAGAAGGAGAAGGCGGGTCCCGTCAAGGCAAGACCCTCCGATCGCGAGGGGCGCAGGGCCTCGGCGGGTACTGGTGTCGCAGCACGCGGGTGTTCCGGTCAAGGCGTCGAAGGGACGCCGACCGCGCCGGGGCCTGCCGGGGGCACGGGGCCGCGCCCGCGAGACGATCCGTTAACCCTAACCGCGCCACGATAGGGACAGATTCTCCCCGCCTCCTCGGCGGCAGGCGACGGCGATCGAGATCGGTTCCCGCATGCGTTCCAAGGCCTCTTTCCCCAAGGCCTCCTTCCTCAAGGCCGCTCTCCCGACCAGGGCCCTCCTCTCGCTGGCCCTCGCGGCGGCATTCGCCCTGCCGGCCGGCGAAGCGAGCCCGGCCAAGGCCGCGCGGAGCCGCGCGCCGAAGGCCGGCGAGACCGCCGTCACGGTCGATTACGGCATCATGCTGGCCGGCGTGCCGATCGGCACCGCGCAGGTGACGGGGGCGGTCGAGGGCCAGCGCTACACGATGGACGTCAGCGCCCGGCTCACCGGGCTCGTCGGGGCGATCACCGGCGGCTACGGCTCGGGCCGGGCGAGCGGCACGGTCGCGAGCAAGCCGGTGCCCGCCGCCTTCGCGCTCGCGTCCCACAGCGCCAGCGCCTCGATCACCGTGCGGATGGCGCTCGCCCGCGGCAACGTGGTGGCCTCCGACATCGCCCCCCCGCTGGTGCCCGACCCCGAGCGGGTCACCGTCAGCGAGGTGCACAAGCGCGGCGTCATCGACCCGGTGAGCGCCCTGATGATGCCGGCCCAGGGGCGCGGCGAGCTCATCGACCCGCAGAACTGCAACCGCACCATCCCGGTCTTCGACGGCGCGAGCCGGTTCAACGTCGTGCTGAGCTACGGCGAGACCCGCAGCGTGCAGAAGCCCGGCTATGCCGGCCCGATCCTGGTCTGCAACGCCCGCTACCAGCCGATCGCCGGCCACCGGCCCGACCGGCCGGGGGTGAAGTTCATGGAGGACAACACCGAGATGTCGGTGTGGCTCGCCCCCGTCGAGGGGACGCGGGTGCTGCTGCCCCTGCGCATCGCGGTGCGCACTCAGCTCGGCCTCAACATCATCGAGGCGACGCGCTGGTCGCGCAGCGGGCAAGGGCCGGCCGAGGCGGTCGCGCAGGCCGCCGCCCAGACTGCGGAGCCCCCGACGGACGGGCGCTGAGCGCCGATGCGCACGCTCGCCCTCCTGCTCCTGCTGATCGCGCCGCTCCCGGCCCTAGCGAACGGGCCCGATTGCGGCGGCGACGCCTATTCCTCCGCCACGGTCGGGCCCAACCCGCCGGGCCCCCTCACGGCGGTGCCGGATACGCTCTGCGCCGATCTCGAACCCGGGCCGGCCGCCGGCACGCGGATCGAGGTCATCGCCCCCGGCCTGGCGCCGGACCCCTACGGCGATCGGCCGCCGCCATATGGCGATCGGTACGCCCCCGCCCCATATGGAGGGAGGCCGCCGCTCGGGCCGCGCCCGCCCTACGGTCGCGGCCCGGAGCGCTGACGGGGCCGCGGCGCGATCCTCGGCGCCGTGAAGCCCGACACGACGCGGCGGCCGCGCCGGAGCCCTTCGCCAGGGCCGCCGGAGGGCCTCCCGCCAGGTCCCCGGAGAACCCGGTTCCGCCCCCGGCCCCGAGGACCTCAGCCCAGCCCGATGACGCGCCGCTCCCTCTCACCGCAGGCCCGCTTGCGCGGCGCCACGGCGGTGCTCGGTCCGACCAATACCGGCAAGACCCACCTCGCCATCGAGCGGATGCTCGGCCACCCGACCGGCATGATCGGCCTGCCGCTGCGGCTGCTCGCCCGCGAGGTCTATCATCGCGTGGTCGAGCGGGTCGGTCCCGAGCGGGTCGCCCTCGTCACCGGCGAGGAGAAGATCAAGCCGAACCGGCCGAGCTACTGGATCTGCACCGCCGAGGCGATGCCGCGGGACAACGAGGTCGATTTCGTCGGCATCGACGAGATCCAGCTCGGCGCCGACCGCGACCGCGGCCACACCTTCACCGACCGCCTGCTGCACCAGCGCGGCCGCGAGGAGACGCTGCTGATCGGCTCGGCCACGATGGAGCCGCTGGTCAAGGCGCTGATCCCGGGCATCCATGTGACCACCCGCCCGCGCCTGTCGCAGCTGAGCTTCGCCGGCAGCCGCAAGCTCTCGCGCCTGCCCCAGCGCAGCGCGATCGTGGCGTTCTCGGCGGAAGAGGTCTACGCCATCGCCGAATTGCTGCGGCGCCAGCGCGGCGGCGCCGCGGTGGTGCTCGGCGCCCTCTCGCCCCGCACCCGCAACGCCCAGGTCGAACTCTACCAGTCCGGCGAGGTCGATTACCTGGTGGCGACCGACGCGGTCGGGATGGGGCTCAACCTCGACGTCGACCACGTCGCCTTCGCGTCGAACCGCAAATACGACGGCACGCGCTTCCGCGACCTCTCCCCGTCCGAGATGGCGCAGATCGCGGGACGCGCCGGGCGCCACCTGCGCGACGGCACCTTCGGCACCACCGGGCGGTGCCCGGCCCTCGACGCCGAGATGGTCGAGGCGCTGGAGAGCCACACCTTCGAGCCGTTGCGGATGCTGCAATGGCGCAATCCCGACCTCGACTTCCGCTCGGTCGACGCGCTGCGCCGCAGCCTCGGCGAGCACCCGAGCGAGCGCGGGCTCACCCGGGCGCCGACCGGCGACGACGAGGCGGCCCTCGATCTCCTCGCCAAGGAGGACGACATCCGCGACTACGCCACGTCGCGCAGCGCGGTCGAGCGGCTGTGGCAGGTCTGCGGCGTACCGGATTACCGCAAGTCGGCGATCCAGACCCATGCCGACCTCATCGCCCAGCTCTTCCGCTTCCTGATGCGCGGCATGGCCGGGCGGATCCCGGTCGACTGGTTTTCCCAGCACGTCGCCCTGGTCGACCGCACCGACGGGGACATCGACGCCCTGTCGCAACGCATCGCCCATGTGCGCACCTGGACCTTCGTGGCGAACCGACCCGACTGGCTCGCCGACCCGGAGCATTGGCAGGGCGAGACGCGTCGGGTAGAGGACAGGCTGTCCGACGCCCTGCACGAGCGGCTGGCGAGTCGATTCGTCGATCGGCGCACCAGCGTGCTGATGCGGCGCCTGAGAGAGAATACCATGTTGGAAGCTGAGATCACCGCGGGCGGCGACGTGACGGTCGAGGGACAGCACGTCGGCCACCTGCACGGATTCCAGTTCGTGCCGGATCCCGGTGCCGAGGGCCAGGAAGCCAAGACCCTGCGCAGCGCCGCCGAGAAGGCGCTGGCGAGCGAGATCGAGGCGCGGGCCGACCGGTTCGCCGCCGCGGCGGACGCGGCGCTGGTGCTCTCGAACGACGGCACGATCCGCTGGACCGGCAACCCGGTCGCCAAGCTGGTCCCGGGCGAGAAGCTCTACGCCCCGGGCCTGCGGCTGCTCGCCGACGAGCAGCTCACGGGTGCGGCCCGGGAGAAGGTCGAGGCCCGCCTCGACGCCTGGCTCAAGGCCCACATCGTGCGGCTGCTGGGTCCGGCCCTCGAGCTCGAGACCGCCGCCGACCTGACCGGGCTCGCCCGCGGCATCGGCTTCCAGGTCGCCGAGGCGCTGGGCGTGCTGGAGCGCGCCAAGGTCCTCAACGAGATGCGCAGCCTGGACCAGGACGGTCGCGGGGCCCTGCGCAAGCACGGGGTGCGCTTCGGCGCCTACCACATCACCATGCCGGCCCTGCTGAAGCCCGCGCCGCGCACGCTGGCGGCGCAGCTCTGGGCGCTGCAGAATGGCGGCCTCGACCAGCGCGGTCTCGACGAGATCGCGCATCTCGCCGGCTCCGGCCGCACCTCGATGCCGGTCGATCCCGAGATCGCCAAGGGCCTCTACCGCGCCGCCGGCTTCCGGGTCTGCGGCGGCCGGGCGGTGCGCGTCGACATCCTCGAGCGCCTGGCCGACCTGATCCGCCCGGCGATCGCCTACGTGCCCGGCACCACCCCGGGCGAGCCGCCTCCGGGCACCGCCGACAAGGACGGCTTCGTGCCGACCGTCGGCATGACCTCGCTGGTCGGCTGCTCGGGCGAGGATTTCGCCTCGATCCTGAAGTCGCTGGGCTACGTCGTCGACCGCCGGCCCGGCCCGGCCATCACGGTCGCCCTGCGCCCGTCCGCCCCGACGGTGCCGGTGCAGCCGAAGACCGCCGAGACAGGGACGGACGGCGAGACCGGCGAGCCGGCACAGGAGGCCGCGGAGCAGGAGGGCGCCCCTCGGGAGACCGAGGCCCAGGACGGTTTCGACCACGGCAACCCGGCGCCCGAGGCCATATCCGCCGAGGCGGCGCCCGAGGAGGCTCAGACCGCCGACGCTCCTGTCGAGGCCGCGGCGCAGACCGGGGAGTCGCCCGCCGAGGCGGCCGCTCCGGAGGAGGCCGTTTCCGCCGAAGAAGCCAAGCCGGACGACCGCGCGGTCGAGGAGACTCAGGTCGAGGACGCCGTGACCGCGGCGCCCGAGGCCGAGGGGAATGCCGACGTCGCGGAGTCGGTCGCGGCCGCCGAGACGGCGCCGGATGCTGCGGACGCCGAGGTCCCCGGCGAGACCGCCCCGGAACAGGCGAGCGGCGAGGCCGCCGCAGAGGCCGAGCCGGTCGTGATCGAGGTGTGGCGGATGCACCGCCACCAGCGCAACCACGCCCCGCGTCACCAGGGCCGCGGCCGCCCGCAGGACGGCCAGGGCCCGCGCGAGGGCCAGCAGCGCGACCGCTTCCGCGGTGTCCCGCGCCAGGACCAGCGTCCCGAGGGCGGCGAGGGCGCACAAGGCGAGCAGCGGGCGAACCGCTCCGGCCCGCGCGACGGGCAGCGCTGGGGCGACCGGCGCCCGGCGGAGAACCGTGCCGCCGGCGAGGGTGGTCGGCCCGAGGGTCGCTTCGAGGGTCGCGGCGGCGAGAACCGCGGCGGCGCCCGCGACGGGCGTCCCCCGCGCGGTCCGCATCCGGGCGGGCGCGACGGCAATCGTCCGCCGCAGGACCGCCGGGACGGCGCTCCCCGCGGCGGCATGCACGACGCCCGGCCGCCGCGGCGCGAGCGCGCCCCGGACCCGGATTCGCCCTTCGCCAAGCTCCTCGCCCTCAAGGCGCAGATGGAGTCGCGGGACGGCGACAAGCGATGATCGGCCCACGGTGACCGGCGATGCGTGAGGACCGCCAGCGGCTCGACAAGTGGCTGTGGTTCGCACGCTTCGCCAAGACGCGCTCGCTGGCTGCTCGCCTGATCGAGGACGGCTACGTCCGGGTGAACGGCCAGCGCGCCGACGCGCCGTCGAAGGCCCTGGCGGTGGGCGACGTGGTCACCGTCGCGGCCCAGCACGTCACGGCAGCGGTGCGGGTTCGGGACCTCGGGATGCGCCGGGGCCCGGCGCCCGAGGCGCGGGGGCTCTATACGGACCTGTCCGCGGATCCCGGAGACGACCCGGCGGGCGGGTCGCTCGCCGGCCGAGCCGGCTGAGGCCCGAAAGCGTGACGGGAAGGCGACGCCGGGCGGCAACGCGACGTCCCCTGCCACGGTTCGGCTTGCAAGCCCGCCCGGCCGGGTCTAAGGCCCGCCCCATACGTCCGGGCGCCGCGCGCGAGCGCCCTCTCCGCTGTCGAGGTTTCACCGGCCCATGACCTACGTCGTCACCGACAACTGCATCAAGTGCAAGTACATGGACTGCGTGGAGGTGTGTCCGGTCGACTGCTTCTACGAAGGCGAGAACATGCTCGTCATCCACCCGGACGAGTGCATCGATTGCGGCGTGTGCGAGCCCGAGTGCCCGGCCGAGGCGATCAAGCCCGATACCGAGCCGGGCCTCGAGAGCTGGCTGAAGCTGAACGCCGACATGGCGAAGGGCTGGCCGAACATCACCCAGAAGAAGCCCGCGCCGGCCGACGCCAAGGAGTGGGACGGCAAGACCGGCAAGCTCGAGGCGCATTTCTCGGCCAACCCGGGCTCGGGCGACTGAGAGCGACTGACGCCGGGCGGCGGCTGCGGGGAAGAAACCTCTTCCCTCGTCGCATGGCCGCCCTGCAATTGCATCGCCAAGCTGGTGAAAGATGGTGCAAGGTGCCCGCGTCTCCACGCCGGGCGCCTGAATTTTTTTGATTTTAGGGCCTCTTCGTGCTAGCTTCCTGATTGCCGTCGCTTACGTCCGACGTGCTGCCCTCGACCACCGAGCGGGATTTCATCGATGGGGCGACGGGGCATGCGACCAGCCGTGGTGGATCCTATCCCGCCTGCGGCGCGTTCGGACGTTCCTTAGCTATGGTTTGACAGGGACTGGCGGGCGCTCCTTCGGGGACGTCCGGCAGGCGCGTATTTTTCGCCGGGCGCCCTGACCCGGATGAATGATCCGGTCGCGGACATTGCCGCGAACGGTGACCTGGAGGCCACCCCCGCATGACGACCGCCAAGAAGACGACAGCTGCCCGGCAGGGTTTCAAGACCGGCGAAGCGGTCGTGTATCCGGCTCACGGCGTCGGCCGCATCACGGCCATCGAGGAGCAGGAGATCGCCGGCTACAAGCTCGAGCTGTTCGTGGTGTCGTTCGAGAAGGACAAGATGGTCCTGCGGGTCCCGACCGCCAAGGCGAATTCGGTCGGCATGCGGAAGCTCGCCGAGCCCGAGCTGGTCAAGAAGGCGCTCGACGTGCTCACCGGCCGCGCCCGGGTGAAGCGCACGATGTGGTCGCGCCGCGCCCAGGAATACGAAGCGAAGATCAATTCCGGCGACCTGATCGCCGTCACCGAGGTGGTGCGCGACCTCTACCGCTCCGACGCCCAGCCCGAGCAGTCCTATTCCGAGCGTCAGCTCTACGAGGCGGCCCTCGACCGCGTCGTGCGCGAGATCGCGGCGGTGAACCGCATCACCGACACCGAGTCGCTCAAGCTCATCGAGCAGAGCCTCGCCAAGTCGCCGCGCCGTGCGAAGGGCGCCGAAGCCGAGGCAGAGGCCGACGGGGAGGACGTCCAGGACGAGGCCGAGGCCGCCTGAACGTCCCCACCTGCATCGAGATGAAACGAAAGCCCGGCCTAGTGCCGGGCTTTCGCGTTTTCCGACCGTCGTCGCGCGCCCCATCCTCCCGCCGGGTCGACAACGGCTGCCCTCTCCCGATCAGTCCGACGGCACTCCACCCGGCGCTCCGCCGCCATCGTCGTGCCCACGACGGAATCGTGCCCCCGCAGGATTTTTTCGCAATGCGGGAACCGATGACCATCTCGTGCCGTTGTCGCAGGCCTTGCGGTGCAACGGGCGCGCTCCATGCCGCGCCCCGGCCACATCGCGACACACAGCGCTCACCAACGTGGCGGAGGCGGGGATGGCGGAAATCGCAGGCATACGTCGGCAGTTCGTGCGGGTCGCGATGGACGCGCCGTTCCTCGAGCGGGAAGAGGAGCGCGGTCTCGCCGTCCGCTGGAAGGACGACCGCGACGAGCGGGCGTTGCACCGGCTGATCTCCGCCCACATGCGTCTGGTGATCGCCCTGGCGGGCCGGTTCCGCCATTACGGCCTGCCGATGGCCGATCTCGTTCAGGAAGGCCATGTCGGCCTGATGGAGGCCGCGGCCCGCTTCGAGCCGGAGCGGGAGGTACGCTTCTCGACCTACGCGACTTGGTGGATCCGCGCCTCGATCCAGGACTACATCCTGCGCAACTGGTCGATCGTCCGCGGCGGCACCTCTTCGGCCCAGAAGGCCCTGTTCTTCAATCTCCGTCGCCTGCGCGCGCGGCTGATGCAATCGACCGACGAGCGCGTCGGCGACGAGATCCACCGCCGCATCGCCACCGCCATCGGCGTCTCCCGCGATGACGTGGCGCTGATGGATGCCCGCCTCTCCGGCCCCGACATGTCCCTCAATGCCCCGATCGGCGACGATGGCGACGCCTCGGCCGAGCGGGTCGACTTCCTGGTCGACAACGCACCACTTCCCGACGAGACCGTCTCCGATGCCGTCGACGGCGAGCGGCGCCTGACGTGGCTCCGTCAGGCCCTCACCGTCCTGTCGGAGCGCGAGTTGCGCATCCTGCAAGAGCGGCGCCTCGCGGAGGATCAGGCGACCCTGGAAGCCCTCGGTCATCGCCTCGGCATCTCCAAGGAGCGCGTCCGCCAGATCGAGAACCGTGCCCTCGAGAAGCTTCGCCGCGCGCTGGCCGAGCGCTTTCCGCAATCGAACGCTGGCATGAACGCCTACGTCTGACACGCTTCGCTCCAGACAGCCGTTCGATCTGCCACTCGCGCCGACACCCTCCATCGTCATCGCATGATCCGCTTTTGCGGCGTGCGATGACGATGGAGGGTGCCGGCGCGTTTATGGGCGCTTGAGAGCGGCCTTGGTTCGGTGATCGACCGCCCTCGTGACGCGACGCCCGTTTCAGGTGGCGAAGGCGGCTTTTCTCAACCGACGACGACCCTCGCGTCGTGCGCGCCCTCCTCGACCGCCCAGGCGAGCCGCGCCCCATCGGACAGCAGCCGCGACTCGGCCCGCAGCGACAGACCGGCCCGGGCGAGCCGCCAAGCCGTGCCGTCCGCGATCGGCCGGACCGAACGGGGTTCGGCGATCAGCCCTTCGCCGGTCGCCTTCAGGAAGGCTTCCTTCACCGACCAGAGTTCGAGGGCCTGCCGTGGTCGGGCGCCCGCCGGCAGGCCGCGATAGGCGTCGAGTTCCGCCGGGTGCAGGAAGACCGGCGCGACCCCGTCCCAATCCACCGGCCGGGCCGCTCCCTCGACATCGACGCCGATTCGTCCCTCCGCCGACAGTCCGACGGCAACCCAGCCGCCGCCATGGCTGAGATTCACGTCCAGGTCGGACCGTCCGGGCAGGAACGGCCGGCCGTCGCCATCCCGCGCCAGGACGATCTCGGCGGGGTCGCGGCCGAGATGGCCGCCGACGAGATGACGCAGGAGCCCATGGGCCGCCTCGCGCTCGTGCCGGTCCCGTGGTTGCAGGAAGCGGGCGATGCGGGCGACCTCGTCCGGCGGCAGCGCCCGGCGCGAGGCCGGCAGATCGGCCGTCACGCGGCCGGCCGGTGCGGCCACGACCAGGGTTCCGCCGGCATAGGCGAGGGTCGAGAGATCCGTCATCCGCCACACCTCATCCACGGCCGGCCCTCGGCATGACCCCGCTAAAGCACGGGTGGGCGGCGCGCGTCACGCCTCCTGGGCGTCGTAGAGGGCGGCGAGCTCGACCTCGTCCAGGGTGATGCCGCGGGGCGCCAGCTGCTCGGCGAAGTGGCGCGAGGCGAAGGCGATGAAGCTGCGGGTCTTGGCCGGCAGCAGCCGGGAGGTGGTGACGATGGAAACCGGGCTCGGAGTGCCGCGCCAATCCGGCAGCACCCGCTCCAGGCGCCCGTCCTCGACGTCCTGCTCGACGTCGATCACCCGCAGGAGCGCGATGCCGCGGCCGGATGCGGCGAAGCGCCGGGCCATCGCCTGAGAGTTGCTGGAAACGGTGGCGCCGACCGAGACCGACACCGTCCGGTCGTCGGACTGGAGCGGCCAGGCGTTCGAGGCGCTCGGCGCTCCGACCACCACCGCCTGATGCCGCGCGAGGTCCGCCGGGGCGTCGGGTCTGCCGGCCCTGTCGAGGTAGTCGGGGGCGGCGAAGAGGCCGTTCTCGAGTTCCGCCACCTTGCGGGTGATCATCGAGGTCTCCCGCGGCATCCCGACCGCGAGGGCGAGGTCGTAGCCGTCCTGGGCGAGGTCGACGAGATGGGGCCAGAGGTCGAGGTGAACCCGCACCTGGTCGAAGCGCAGGGAATAATCCGCCGCGACGGCCGAGAGGTGGTGCATCACCCAGGGGTCCGGCGGCGCCGCGATCTTGAGCAGGCCGCTCGGCCCCTTGGCCTGCGCGATCAGCTCGTCGAAGGTGCGCTGCGCCTCCTCCACGAGGCGCGTCGCCTGCTCGTAATAGGCCTCGCCGTGCGGGGTCAGGACGAGCTTGCGGGTGGTCCGGTCGAGCAGGCGCAGGCCGATCGCGGTCTCGAACTGGGTGATGCGCCGCGAGAGGGAAGAGATCGGCACGTCGAGCGCGACGGCGGCCTGGCTGAAACTCTTCCGCTTCGCGACCTCGACGAAGAGCGCCATGTCGCGAAGGACTTGCGGGTGGGCCAAGCGGAAACCTCCGGGTAGCGGGCGGTGCGCGCAGCGGCGCGACCGAACCATCTATCCTCTAGATGATATGGCGCAACTCTAGATAATGGAACTCGGCGCGGACGTAAGGTTCGATTTTTGCGCTTCGCCCCTCCGTACGAGGGGCAAACGACGCCGACCGTCGACCGGAAGCCGGCAACGCAACTCCGGCCTGCACAACCTTGCCTGCAACCGTATCGGCGGATCCATGGCGGGCCCGGTTGACGCAGGCCACCTCGGCGGGGCAACACCGCCGCGCCGGCGCGGATGACGCGGCGTCGGCGGACCGGAGCCCTGCATGTCCCATCCCGTCTCGCCGCTCGCGCCCAAGCACCAGCCTGCCCTGCCGCCGATCGCCGGCGTGCGCCTCGCCACCGCGCAGGCCGGCATCCGCTACCGCGGCCGCACCGACGTGCTCCTGGTGCTGCTCGATCCGGGCACCCGGGCCGCAGGCGTCTTCACCCGCTCGAAATGCCCCTCGGCGGCGGTCGATTGGTGCCGCGAGACCCTGCGCGGCGGCCAGTCGGCCCGGGCGCTGGTGGTCAATTCCGGCAATGCCAACGCCTTCACGGGCCTCAAGGGCCGCGACTCGGTGCGGCTCACCGCCGAGATCGCCGGCAAGGCCGCGGGCTGCGCCCCGGGCGAGGTCTTCATCGCCTCGACCGGCGTGATCGGCGAGCCCCTCGACGCGACCAAGTTCGACGGCGTGCTGGCCGAGTGCGCCGGGCGCACCGGTCCCGGGGCCGAGCGCTGGACCGAGGCGGCCAGCGCCATCATGACCACCGACACCTTCCCGAAGCTCGCCACCCGCCGGGTGTCGATCGGCGGGACCACGGTGACGATCAACGGCATCGCCAAGGGCGCCGGCATGATCGCCCCCGACATGGCGACGATGCTCTCCTTCGTGTTCACCGACGCCGACCTGCCGGCCCCGGTGCTGCAGGCGCTCCTGACCAAGGGCGTCGCCACGAGCTTCAACTGCTGCACGGTCGACGGCGACACCTCGACCTCCGACACCCTGATGCTGTTCGCCACCGCCAAGGCCGGCAACGCCCCGGTCGACTCGGTCGAGGACCCGGCGCTGGCCGAGTTCGCCGCCGCCCTCGACGACCTCCTCGCCGAGCTCGCCCAGCTGGTGGCCCGCGACGGCGAGGGCGCGCGCAAGTTCGTCACCGTCGAGGTCGGCGGCGCCACCGACGACGCCTCCGCCCACCGGATCGCGATGTCGATCGCCAACTCCCCCCTGGTGAAGACCGCGGTGGCGGGCGAGGACGCCAATTGGGGCCGGGTGGTGATGGCGGTCGGCAAGGCCGGCGAGCCCGCCGACCGCGACCGGCTGGCGATCTGGTTCGGCGACGTGCGCGTCGCCGTCGAGGGCGCCCGCGATCCCGGCTACGACGAGGAGGCCGCCTCCGCGGCGATGCGCGGCGACGCGGTGACGATCCGGGTCGATCTCGGCCTCGGCGCCGGCCGGGCCCGGGTCTGGACCTGCGACCTCACCAAGGCCTATGTCGAGATCAACGGGGATTACCGCTCGTGAGGGCGGCGACCGCCGGGTTCCTCGCGCTCCTCCTCGCCGGACCCGCCTTCGCCGACGAGCCGCCGGGCCGCATCGGCGTGATCGGGCGGGCGAGCCGCGAGGTGGCGCCGGACTTCGCCACGGTCGAGGTCGCGGTCGAGAGCCGGGGAGCGACGCCCACCGCCGCCCTGGACCAGAACTCGGCGGCCGCCCGCAAGGTGGTGGAGCTCGCCGGCGAGTTCGGCATCACCGGGCCGGACCTCGCCACCGCCGCCGTGTCCCTGCGCCCCGCCACCAAGACGGTGCGCGACCCCGGCGGCCAGATGCGTGACGTGCCCGACGGCTATCAGGCTACCAACGCGGTCAGCGTCCGGGTGGGCGACCTCAAGCGCCTCGGCGCCCTGATGCGGCGCCTGCTCGACGGCGGCGCCGACCGGATCGGCGGCGTCGCCTTCGGCCTGACGGATCCCGGCCAGGCCGAGAATGCCGTCCGGGCCGACGCGGTGCGGGACGCCAAGCGCCAGGCCGAGACCCTGGCCGCGGCCGCGGGCCTGCGGCTCGGCCGCCTCGAAAGCCTCGTCTCGCCGCCCCGCCAGGGCGCCGCGATGCCGATGCAGGCCCGCGCCTTCGCGGCCAAGGGCGTGCCGGGCGGCCTCGCGGTGCCGGTCGAGCCCGGCACCCTGACGGTCGAGGCGAGCGTCGAGGCCACCTACGCGGTCGCGCCCTGACGGGGCGCGATCTCTCCGACGTTCCTCCCCGCGCGAGCCCGCCATGGCCGATCCCTTGAAGCTCCTCCTCGTCGTGGCGGTCGCCCTCGTCGACCCGGACGGGCGCGTGCTGCTGGCCCAGCGCCCGCCGGGCAAGAGCCTGGCGGGCCTGTGGGAGTTTCCCGGCGGCAAGATCGAGCCCGGCGAGCGGCCGGAGGAGACGCTGATCCGGGAACTGGCGGAGGAACTCGGCATCACCGTGAAGGAGGCGTGCCTCGCCCCCCTCACCTTCGCCAGCCACGCCTACGAGAGCTTCCACCTGCTGATGCCGCTCTACGTCTGCCGGCGCTGGGAGGGATTGGCCCGGCCGCAGGAGGGACAGGCGCTCAAATGGGTGCGGCCGCGCGACCTCGCGAGCTATCCGATGCCCCCGGCCGACCTGCCGCTGCTGCCGGCGCTGGTGGATCTGCTCGGCCCGTAGGAGTCGGGGCGTCGCAGCCTGCCCTGGTCGGCGGAACTGGGTCGACATGCTTTCGGCCATCCGAGGGCCGCGAAAGCAGAGCCCGGAACCGCGGAGCGTCGAGGACAGAACAGCCGAGGTACAGATTCACAGCCTAGCGGCCGCGTATCTCGATCCCGGGCCCCGCTTCGCGGCCCCGGACTGACGGCGGGCGTGCTTCTGCCGTCGAACCCATCGACCATGCCCGCGGACGTCGGAGCGACTGCCCGGCTCGGCCCGCCCGATCCTCAGCGCGGGTTCGGGTCCATCGGATCGACACCGCCCGGCTTCGGACCGTCGTTGGTCGGGAAGAACCGGCGCGACGGCGTCTGGCGCGGCTGGACCGGCGTGCCGCGCAGCGGCTCGACATCGACCTGGCCCTGGCGGTTGACCTGTCGGGCGCGGGGCGCCTCGTCGCCGCCGCGGGCCTGCTCGCGGCGCTTGCGGCCCTCGGGCTTGGCGGCGGCCACCGGCGCGTCCTCCTGCTCCTTCGGCTCGGCGATCAGGTCGGTGCCGCCTTTGCAGTCGACCAGCCACACGTCGTAGATCGGGTGCTCGATGGCGTGCAGACCCGGGCTCGAGGCGAACATCCAGCCGGTGAAGATGCGGCGGTACTTGTTCTCGAGCGTGACCTCGTCGACCTCCAGGAAGGCGGTGGTCTTGGCGCTCTCGGTCGGGGGCCGGGTGTAGCAGACCCGCGGGGTGAGCTGGAGCGCGCCGAACTGCACCGTCTCGTCGACCGCCACCTCGAAGGAGACGGTGCGGCCGGTGATCTTGTCGAGGCCGGCGAACACGGCGGTCGGGTTGCGGATCTTGTCGGCCCGAGCCGGCCCGGAGGACAGCGCGCCGCCCAGAAGGGCACCGCCCAGAACGACACCGCGAAGGAGCAGGAAGGCGCCCGCGGCGCGGCGTGCGGTCATGCGGCTCAAAACCCAATCGCTCCCGGCTCGAAGTTCGGCGGCCCACACGGAGCCCAGGCCGGCCGGTCGCGCCGGCACGGCCACGCGTGCGGGCCCCGTCGGCCCGCCCGCGATAGACACAAGGAGGATGGTGGAAAAAGGGCGGCTATTCGCCCGGGACCCACGGCACGTAGTCGCCGGTCGCCGCCGGCCGCTGGCCGTAGGAGAGCTGCGAGCCCCGCGGGCGGTAGGCCGCGACCGTGCCGGTGAGGTTCTCCTCGTGCGGCTTCTGCCACTCGCGCGGGATGTAGGTCTCCTCGGAGGGCGGCACGTCGGTGGCGTGGCAGAGCCAGCCGCGCCAGCCGGGCGGCACCTTCGAGGCGTCGGCGTAGCCGTTGTAGATCACCCAGCGGCGCTCGGAGCCGACCGAGGCGTCGATCAGCGGGCCCTGCGCCCGGTAGTAGCGGTTGCCGAGTTCGTCCTCGCCCACGAAGCTGCCGCGGCGCTTGGTGTAGAACTCCAGGCTGACGGTCGAGCCGCTCCACCAGGTGAAGATCCGAAGCAGGGTGTCTTTCAGCGCCATCGCGACCGTCTCTCTCGCGGGGAGCCCCCGGGAATGGGAGGTCCGGCCCCCCGTCGTCGCGCGGGACTATGGTGAGATGGCCCCCGGATGTCCAGCGCGTCCCGCGCCGCAACACGATTCCCCGCGCAGCGGCGGCAGCCGACCCGGTCGTGTCGCCGAAAGTGGCCGGAAATCCTCACCCGGCTGTGAACAAGTCCGGGCCCGGACGCGGTGCGGCCTGTGGGTGGCGGTGGACGCGAAGCGATTCTCCCAAGCCGGAAGCGCGCTTAGCCGGGGGCGTCGCGCTATCCACAGGAATCCGCCCGTCGACACAACATATAGCGAGGAACGGAGTCAGCCGACACAAGTTATTGACGGGAAGCCACCGAGATCGGTAGTTTCCAGACGACAGGACGGGCGGCTCCTCGAGGGGGCGTCGCGGCTCGTCCGCCGAATTCCTACGCGCCCCGCCCTTCCCTTGTAACCGGCGGACCCCGCATGCATGCGGGCGGTCCCCGGCTGTTCGTGACCGGAGAGTATCCCATGCGGTTCGAGCGTCGCATCACCACCGCGGGGCAGTCGCCCTACGCCAGCATCCCGTTCCGCAAGGCGGTGAGCGAGATCCGCAACCCGGACGGCTCGGTGGTCTTCCGCCTCGACGGCATCGACGTGCCGGAGGCCTGGAGCCAGGTCGCCTGCGACGTGCTGGCCCAGAAGTATTTTCGCAAGGCCGGCGTCCCGGCGGCCCTGAAGAAGGTCGAGGAGAACGGCGTCCCGTCCTTCCTGTGGCGCTCGGTCCCCGACGAGGCGGCGCTCGCCGCCCTGCCCGAGGGCGAGCGGACCGGCTCCGAGACCTCGGCGACCCAGGTCTTCGATCGCCTGGCCGGCTGCTGGACCTACTGGGGCTGGAAGGGCGGCTACTTCTCGAGCGAGGAGGATGCGAGCGCGTTCCACGACGAGCTGCGCGCCATGCTCGCCCGCCAGATGGTGGCGCCGAACTCGCCGCAATGGTTCAACACCGGCCTGCACTGGGCCTACGGCATCGACGGCCCGGCGCAGGGGCACTTCTACGTCGACTACAAGACCGGTGAGCTGACCCAGTCGGCCTCGGCCTACGAGCACCCGCAGCCCCACGCCTGCTTCATCCAGTCCGTCGCCGACGACCTCGTCAACGAGGGCGGCATCATGGACCTGTGGGTGCGCGAGGCCCGCCTGTTCAAGTACGGCTCGGGCACCGGCTCGAACTTCTCCCGCCTGCGCGGCGAGAACGAGAAGCTCGGCGGCGGCGGCAAGTCGTCGGGCCTGATGAGCTTCCTCAAGATCGGCGACCGGGCGGCCGGCGCCATCAAGTCCGGCGGCACGACGCGCCGCGCCGCCAAGATGGTGATCGTCGACATCGACCACCCGGACGTCGAGGCCTTCATCGACTGGAAGGTCAAGGAGGAGCAGAAGGTCGCCGCCCTCGTCACCGGCTCCAAGGTGGTGTCCAAGCACCTCAAGGCGGTGATGAAGGCCTGCGTCAACTGCGAGGCCGCGGGCGACGCCTGCTTCGATCCCGACCGCAACCCGGCGCTCAAGCGCGAGGTCAAGGCCGCCCGCAAGGTGATGGTGCCGGATGCCGCGATCAAGCGGGTGATCCAGTACGCCCGCCAGGGCTACACCGACATCGCGTTCCCGATCTACGACACCGACTGGGATTCCGAGGCCTACCTCACGGTCGCCGGCCAGAACTCGAACAACTCGGTCTCGCTGACCGACGACTTCCTGCGGGCGGTCGACGCGGATGCGGAGTGGTCACTCACCCACCGCACCACCGGCAAGGTGGCGAAGACCGTCAAGGCGACCGAGCTGTGGGACAAGATCGCGGAGGCCGCCTGGGCCTCGGCCGATCCGGGCCTGCACTTCAACACCACGATGAACGACTGGCACACCTGCCCGTCGGGCGGCCGGATCCGGGCCTCGAACCCGTGCTCCGAGTACATGTTCCTCGACGACACCGCCTGCAACCTCGCCTCGGCGAACCTGCTGGCGCTCTACGACCGCTCGGCCAAGAGCTTCGACGTCGAGGGCTACGAGCACCTGTGCCGGCTCTGGACCGTGGTCCTCGAGATCTCGGTGCTGATGGCGCAGTTCCCGAGCCGCGAGATCGCCGACCTCTCCTACAAGTACCGGACGCTGGGCCTCGGCTACGCCAATATCGGCGGCCTCCTGATGACCATGGGCCTGCCCTACGATTCCCGCGAGGGCCGGGCGATCGCCGGTGCGCTCACCGCCATCATGACCGGCGTGTCCTACGCCACCTCGGCCGAGATGGCGCGCGAGCTCGGGCCGTTCCCGGCCTACGAGGAGAATGCCGACGCGATGCTGCGGGTGATCCGCAACCATCGCCGGGCCGCCCACGGCGAGGCCACGGGCTACGAGTTCCTCAACACCGATCCGGTGCCGCTCGACCATGCCGGCTGCCCCGTGGATGCGCTCGTCGAGCACGCCAAGGCGGCCTGGGACCGGGCGCTGGCGCTCGGCGAGGAGCACGGCTTCCGCAATGCCCAGTCCACTGTCATCGCGCCGACCGGCACGATCGGCCTCGTCATGGATTGCGACACTACCGGCATCGAGCCCGACTTCGCCCTGGTGAAGTTCAAGAAGCTCGCCGGCGGCGGCTACTTCAAGATCATCAACCGGGCGGTGCCGGATGCCCTGCGCACGCTCGGCTACCGCGAGGCCGAGATCGCCGAGATCGAGGCCTACGCCGTCGGCCACGGCTCGCTGGGCCAGGCGCCGGCGATCAATCCGGGCTCGCTCCGGGCCAAGGGCTTCACCGACGAAAAAATCGCGGCGGTGGAGGCGGGCTTGAAGTCGGCCTTCGACATCAAGTTCGTGTTCAACCGCTGGACCCTGGGCGAGGACTTCCTGACCCAGACCCTCGGCGTGCCGGCCGACAAGCTCGCCGATCCGTCCTTCGACCTGCTGACCTTCCTGGGCTTCAGCCGCAAGGACATCGAGGCCGCCAACGTCCATGTCTGCGGGGCGATGACGCTCGAGGGCGCGCCGCACCTGAAGGTGGAGCATTACGCGGTCTTCGACTGCGCCAATCCGTGCGGCCGGATCGGCAAGCGCTACCTCTCGGTCGAGAGCCACATCCGCATGATGGCGGCGGCGCAGCCCTTCATCTCGGGGGCGATCTCCAAGACCATCAACATGCCGAACGACGCCACGGTCGAGGATTGCAAGAACGCCTACCGGCTGTCCTGGACCCTGGCGCTCAAGGCCAACGCCCTCTACCGCGACGGCTCGAAGCTGTCGCAGCCCCTCAACTCCGCCCTCGTCAGCGACGAGTCGGACGACGAGGAGGATGCGGTCGAGGCCCTTCTGGCGCAGCCGGCGGTCGCCAAGACCGTGGCGGTGACCGAGAAGATCGTCGAGCGGATCGTCGAGCGCGTCGAGCGCCTGCGCTCCCAGGAGAAGCTGCCGAGCCGCCGCAAGGGCTACACCCAGAAGGCCAAGATCGGCGGCCACACCATCTTCCTGCGCACCGGCGAGTACGACGACGGGCGGCTGGGCGAGATCTTCCTCGACATGAACAAGGAGGGCTCGGCGCTCCGGGCCTTCATCAACAACTTCGCCATCTCGGTCTCGCTCGGCCTGCAATACGGCGTGCCGCTGGAGGAGTACGTCGACGCCTTCACCTTCACCCGGTTCGAGCCGGCCGGCTTCGTGCAGGGCAACGACGCGATCAAGAACGCCACCTCGGTGCTCGACTACGTCTTCCGCGAGCTGGCGATCTCGTATCTCGGCCGCAACGACCTCGCCCATGTCGACCTCTCCGAGCTCGGCAACACGGCGACCGGCGTCGCTCCGGCCAAGCCCAACGCCGCCGAGGCCGCGACCAGCACCAACGTCTCCCGCGGCCTGCTGCGGGGATCGAGCGACCGGCTGACCCTGATCCACGGCGGTCCCGCCGGCACCACCCCGGGCGTCGCCGCGCCGGTCACCGGCCAGTCGGCCCCGGCCGGCGGCACCGTCCATGCGGTGCGGGGTGCGGTGGCGCTCAAGACCGAGCCGAGCCTCGCCGGCAAGGTCGAGGCGCTGGCCGAGGCCCTGCCCTTCGCCAAGCCCGAGGCGGCTCCCGCCGGCCGCAGCGTCTCGGACCGCCGCGCCGAGGCGAAGATGAAGGGCTATGTCGGCGAGGCCTGCCCGGAATGCGCCAACTTCACCCTGGTGCGGAACGGGACCTGCCTGAAGTGCGACACCTGCGGCTCGACGACCGGCTGCAGCTGAGATCGGCTCGCGCCGAGGGATCGGGCTCCGGCGCAGGCCGGGGCCCGTCCCCCGGTGGCGGACGACCCGATATGAGCGCATGAACGGGCCGCATCCGCATGGATGCGGCCCGTCGTGCATGCGACAGGGCCGGATTCGATCGTCGCCATGCCCGCCCGCGCCATGCCCCCCGCGCCATGCC
>NZ_JTHF01000131.1 GCF_001043895.1 Methylobacterium indicum | reverse complement strand
CCTCTCCCCTGATCCCTCCCTTGCCACGACGGCAGGGACCCTACTTCTCCCGCGAAAATCGGACCTTTCGCAGGAGACCGCCATGGCCAAGCAGGATCGCAGCGCATTGATCGTCGGGGCGTCCCGGGGCCTGGGACTGGGGCTGACCCGGGCCTTCCTCGCCCGCGGCTGGGCCGTCACCGCCACCGCCCGGGGCGAGGCGCCGGCGCTCGCCGCCCTCACCCCGGTCGCCCCGGCGATCCGGCAGGTCGACATCGACGACGACGCGGCCGTGGCGCGCTTGCGCGACGACCTCGAACCCGAGAGCTTCGACGTGGTGTTCGTGGTGGCGGGCATCGCCGACGGCGCCCACGTGCCGCTGCCGGAGGGCGACCGGGCGACGGCGCTGAAGGTCTACGAGACCAACGCGGTGAGCCCGATCCGCTTCGCCGAGGCCTTCGCCGGCCGGGTCGCCCCCGGCGGCCTGATGGTGCTGATGAGCTCGATCCTCGGCAGCGTCTCGCTCAACGAGGGCGGCACCTGGGAGAGCTACCGGGCGAGCAAGGCCGCCCTCAACACGCTGGCCCGCAGCTTTTCCGCCCGCCACGGCGACGCGCCCTTCGGCACGGTGCTGATGCATCCGGGCTGGGTGCGCACCGACATGGGCGGGCCGGAGGCCGATATCGACGTGGCAACGAGCGCGGACGGGATGGTGACGGTGGTGGAGGGGCGGCTCGGGCAGCGGGGCTGCGCGTACCTGGATTATCGGGGGGAGATGCTTCCTTGGTGACGGTCCCTGGTACGACCCCGCTCGTATCGGGACCGACCAGTCTCGCATGTCGCTCAAACAGACTGTCCATTGCACCATTATGGTGTACGATGGGGCATGTCAGAGAAGCGGAAGCCGACCTACGACCTCGACAGCTTCCAAGCCTGGGCGAAGAGCACCCGCTTCCGTGTAGCGGGATCGGCTGCTCGAACCGCTGCAGAGATTGGTTTCGGCGCAACCGACATGATCGACACCATCCAGACCATAAAGAGATGACACTTCGACAAGTCGGTGACATCGCACTAAAACTCTCGCGAGTGGCAAGACGTCTATCACGTTCCATCCGAAGTTGGTATGCTATATATCAAATTTAGATCTGATACTGTCACGGAGTTTTTATTACTGTCGTTCAAGGAAAAGAACGATGAATGAGACACCAGTCTGCCCTGTGACCGGCGAGCCGATGGTGCGCGATACACGTCCGTTCGTGGTTTCCTACAAGGGCCGCAAGCAGACGGTGTCCTTGCCGGGCTGGTACTGCGACGCCAGTGGCGAGAGCATTCACTCGCGTGACGATCTCAAGGCCACGGATCGCGCCTTGATGGCACTCAAGGCCGAGGCCGAAGGCCTTGCGACGCCAGGAGAAGTCGCACGCGTTCGCAAGAAGCTCGGCCTCTCGCAAGTGAAAGCCAGCGAGGTTCTCGGGGGCGGCCCTCGTTCCTTCCAGAAATACGAAAGCGGCGAGGTCACGCCCAGCCGAGCCATGACGAACCTCCTACGAGTCATGGAGCGTCATCCCGAGGAGATCCACCGGCTCGAAGCCGCCATATCGGTGAGAGGCGGATCGTCCTCACTCGGGGATTAGCATGGTGGCTTGATCGGATTCCCCCTGATCGCGGAGCGGGCTTTCGCCGGACGGATCGTGCTCATCCGCCCTCCGCCAGGCCCCGCCCCAGCGCCCCCACCACGATCTCGATCTGCCCGCGCAGCACCGGCTCGCTCAGCACCATCAGCTTCTCGTCGAGGCCGAGGCTGACGAGGCCGTGGGTGGCCGAGAACAGGGAGCGGGCGAGGAGCGCCCGCTCGCGGTCGCCGAGGCCGGGCCGCAGGACCTGCAGCGGCGTCTCGATGTAGCGGAACAGGCGCACCTGCTCGACGAGGTACCAGTCGGGCAGGGCATGCGTGATCCGGTGCTGGAACAAGGCGCGCCAGCGGGCCGGGTTCTCGGCGGCGAAATGCAGATAGGCCACCGCCAGCCGCACCAGGGTGTCGGCCGCCGCCGCCCGCTCGGCCGGGCTCGCCGCGCCCGTCGGCGGCGGCGCGATCGTCACCGCGGTGATCGCCCGCTCGAACAGGGCGAGGGTGCGCAGGTTCACGGTGAGGATCAGGGCGTCGAGGTCGGGAAACGCCGTGTAGATCGCGCCGAGGGCACAGCCGACCTCCTTCGCGAGATCACGCGCCTTGAGCGCCGCCAGGCCCTCGGCCGCGATGGTGGCCTCCGCGGCGTCGATCAGCGCCGTGCGCAGCCGCTCCCGCCTGTCGTCGTTGCGCATCCTGTCTCCACCTCTCCCCGTGCGTTGTCGCACCTTCGTAACCCGTGCGTCTCCGCACATGCGTGAACGATGTTCAAATTTGCGCTTGAACAACGTTCACGGCTGTGGAAAGGTGCCTTCGTGAACAGCGTTCACGAACCCGGAGCCGACGATGCTCAACCTCTTCTCCACCCTCGTCCGGGGCGCCGCCGCCAGGGCCGCCGAGGACCTCCACGACCAGCACGCCTTCCTGATCCTGGAGCAGCAGCTGCGCGACGCGGCCGCCGCCCTCGACGACAGCCGCCGGGCGCTCGGGCGGGCCATCGCCCAGGAGGCCGTCGACGCCAAGCGGCAGACGGCGCTCTACGCCAGGATGGTCGATCTGGAGGCCAGCGCCGTCGCGGCGCTCGCCGGCGGGCGCGAGGACCTGGCGCGGGAGGCCGCCGAGGCCCTGGCAGAGATGGAGCAGGAGGCGCTCACCCTCGAGACGACCCGGGCGGCCTATGCGGCGGAGGTCGCCGCCCTGCGCCGCGCGGTGCGCAAGGGCACCCACCAGTTCGCCGAGCTGGAGCGCGGCCAGCGCATCGCCCGGGCGACGGAAGCGGTGCGCCGCCTGCGGGCCCGGCGTGGGCAGGGAACGGGGAGCCCGGCGGCGCTCGCCGAGGCGCAGGCCACCCTGCGGCGCCTGCGCGAGGCCCAGGCCGCGGACGCCGCCTCCGACGAGGCCATGGCGATCGTCGACGCGGCGGCGCCCGACTCCCTGTGCGAGCGCCTGGAGGAGGCCGGCTTCACCCCGCGCCCCCGGCCGAGCGCCGGCAGCGTGATGGAGCGCCTGCGCGCCAAGGCGCAGGCCAAGGCCCAGACGAACGTCGCCTGACCGCACCGAACCCGCATTCCCTGTCCGAGGAGACACCGTCATGACCCAGCAGACCACACCGCACACCTCCGCCTGGGTGGCGTTCACCTACGCCTCGTTCATCGGCGCCGCCACCATGGTGGCGGGCGGCATCCTGTTCCTGCCCCTCGACCTCTGGACCAAGGCCTACCTCGCCATGGGCGTGACGATGCTGGTCCAGTCCTGCATCACGATGGTCAAGACCGTGCGCGACGTCCACGAGGGCAAGCGCCTCGTCAACCGCATCGAGGATGCCCGGGCCGAGCGCCTGCTGATGGAGATGGGCAAGGAATAGCCGGTTCCCGCGCGGCGGCCCGACATCGGATCGCCGCAGACCCGGGCAACAAAGCCGATTAGGGTTTACCGGCTAAGCACTCTCCCGCCGCGGCCGGCGCCCGGCCTCCACGCACGACGCAACACCCAGCGAGGACCGCCCCGATGTCAGGATCGCTGATGGCCAGCCGGCGCTTCGCGCCCCTGTTCTGGTGCCAGTTCTTCTCCGCCTTCAACGACAACTTCCTCAAGAATGCCCTCGTGTTCCTGATCATGTTCGGGGCGGGCGGGGTCGGCGGCGGAGCGGATGGCGGCTCGGCAGCCCTGGTGACGCTGGCCGGCGCGGCCTTCATCGCGCCGTTCTTCTTCCTGTCCGGCCTCGGCGGCCAGCTCGCCGACCGCTACGACAAGGCCTACGTCGCCCGCCGCCTCAAGGCGGCGGAGATCCTGGCGGCGGGCGTCGCGGTCCTGGGCTTCTGGCTTTCCTCGGTGCCGATCCTGTTCGTGGCCCTCGTCCTGTTCGGGATCGTCGCGGCCCTGTTCGGGCCGATCAAGTACGGCATCCTGCCCGACCACCTGGCCCGCGCCGAGCTGCCGGCCGGCAACGCGCTCATCGAGGCCGCCACCTTCCTCGCCATCCTCACCGGCACCATCGCGGGCGGGCTCGCGGTCACCCATGGCGGGGCGCACGCCTTCGGCCTCCTGGTGATGGGATTCGCCGGCCTGTGCTGGCTTGCCAGCCTCGCCATCCCGACGACCGGCGAGGCGGCGCCCAACCTCGAGGTCGACCGCAACGTGCTGCGCTCGACGGGCGGCCTGATGCGCGACCTCTACGAGGATACGCGGCTGTGGCGCACCGGGCTCATCACCAGCTGGTTCTGGCTCGTCGGCGCCGTGGTGCTCGCCCTGCTGCCGGCCCTGGTGAAGCGCACCTTCGGCGGCGACGAGACCGTGGTGACGGCGCTTCTCGCCCTGTTCTCGGTCGGCGTGGCGCTCGGCTCCGGCCTCGCCTCCTGGCTCTGCGCCGGCCGGATCGTGATGCTGCCGACGCCGATCGCGGCGCTGATCATGGGCCTCGTCTCCCTCGACCTCGCGCATGTGGCGGCGGCGAGCGTCCCGCCCCCCTCCCCCGTCGGCGCCCTCGACTTCCTGGGCTCCTGGCGCGGCATCCGGATCGCCGTCGACTTCGTGGTGCTGGCCGCCGCCGCCGGCCTGTTCATCGTGCCCTCCTTCGCCGCGCTCCAGGCCTGGACCCCGAAGGAGCGCCGCGCCCGGGTCATCGCCGCCTCGAACGTGCTCGCCGCCGCCTTCATCGTGCTCGGCGCCGTCAGCCTCGCGGTGCTGCAGAAGGCCGGGCTGTCCTCGGCCGGCCAGTTCCTGATCGTCGGCATCGCCAACCTCGTCGCCGGTGTCGCGGTCCTCGCCGTGCTGCCGACGAGCGGCTTTCGCGATTTCCTGTCGATCGTCTTCCGGGCCTTCTACCGGCTCGAGGTGCGCGGCCTCGAGAACATCGAGAAGGCGGGGCCGAACGCCATCATCGCCCTCAACCACGTCAGCTTCCTGGATGCGGGCCTCGCCCTGTCCCTGACCGAGCGCGACCCGACCTTCGCCATCGACCACACCATCGCGCAGAAATGGTGGGTGAAGCCCTTCCTGTGGCTCACCCGGGCGCTGCCGCTCGACCCGACGAAGCCGATGGCGACGCGGACCCTCATCAACGCCGTCAAGGGCGGCGAGACGCTGATCATCTTCCCCGAAGGCCGGCTCACCGTCACCGGCAGCCTGATGAAGGTCTATGACGGCGCCGGCCTCATCGCCGACAAGTCCGGCGTGCCGGTGGTGCCGGTGAAGATCGAGGGGCCGGAGCAGACCGCCTTCTCGCGCCTCTCCCGCGCCCAGATGCGCCGGCGCTGGTGGCCGAAATTCACCGTGACGGTGCTGGAGCCGGTGCGGCTCGACGTCGATGCAGGCCTGAAGGGCAAGGCCCGGCGCCAGGCCGCGGGCGCGGCGCTCTACGGCGTGATGTCGGACCTGATCTTCCGCACCGCGCCCATCGACCGCACGGTGTTCGACGCCGTGGTCGAGGCGGCGGAGCGCGAGGGCGGGGCCCGGGTCGCGGTCGAGGATCCGGTCACCGGCACGCTCACCTATCGCCGCCTGCTGATGGGCGCCCGGGTGCTGGGCGCCAAGCTCGGGCCGCTGGCGCCGCAGGGTCGCGCCATCGGCGTGATGCTGCCGAATGCCAACGCGGCGGCCGTCACCGTGCTTGGCGTGATGTCGGCCGGCCGGGTGCCGGCGATGATCAACTTCACGGCCGGCCCGGCGAACATCTTGAGCGCCTGCAAGGCCGCGGAGGTCGAGACCATCGTCACCTCCCGGGCCTTCGTGCAGAAGGGCCGCCTCGATGCGCTCCTGGAGACGCTGAGCCAGAGCCTGAAAATCGTCTACCTGGAGGACGTGCGGGGCCAGGTCGGCCGGCTCGACAAGCTGCGCGGATTCTTGAGCTGGCGGCAGGCGATCCACCCCCGCAAGCCCGAGGACCCGGCCGCGATCCTGTTCACCTCCGGCAGCGAGGGCACGCCGAAGGGCGTGGTGCTCTCCCACCGCAACATGCTGGCGAACGCCGCCCAGGCCCAGGCGCGGATCGATTTCGGCCGCACCGACAAGGTGTTCAACGTCCTGCCGGTGTTCCACTCCTTCGGGCTCACCGTCGGGCTGGTGCTGCCGCTGGTCTCGGGCGTGCCGGTCTACCTCTACCCCTCGCCGCTGCACTACCGGATCGTGCCCGAGCTGGTCTACGGCTCGAACTCCACCATCCTGTTCGGCACCGACACCTTCCTCGCCGGCTACGCCCGGGTCGCCCACGCCTACGACTTCCGCTCGCTGCGCTACATCCTGGCCGGGGCCGAGCCGGTGAAGCCGGCGACCCGCAAGACCTACGCGGAAAAATTCGGCCTGCGGATCCTGGAGGGCTACGGCGTCACCGAGACGGCGCCGGTGCTGGCGCTGAACACCCCGATGTTCAACCGCTTCGGCACGGTCGGGCGGATCATGCCCGGCATGGAGGCGCGCCTCGAGCCGGTGCCAGGCGTCACGGAAGGCGGGCGGCTGTTCGTGCGCGGCCCCAACGTGATGCTGGGCTATCTCCGCGCCGAGAAGCCGGGCGTGCTGGAAGCGCCGCCCGAGGGCTGGCACGACACCGGCGACATCGTGACGATCGACGCGGACGGCTTCGTCACCATCCGGGGCCGGGCCAAGCGCTTCGCCAAGGTCGGCGGCGAGATGATCTCGCTCGCCGCCGTCGAGGCGGTCGCCGCCGAGCTGTACCCGGACGCGGCCAGCGCCGTCGCGGCTTTGCCCGATGCCCGCAAGGGCGAGCGCCTGGTGCTGGTGACCGAGAAGGCCGACGCGACCCGCGCCGCCTTCCAGGCCCGCGCCCGGGCGAGCGGCCTCAGCGAACTCGCGGTGCCGGCCGAGATCGTGACGGTCGACAAGCTGCCCCAGCTCGGCTCCGGCAAGGTCGACTTCGCCGCCGTGACGCGCCTCGCCGCGGAGCGGACCAAGCCGGCGGAGGTGGCGGCCTGAGGGGCGGGGCGGATCCGATCCGCCCCTTCCGCTCATCCGCGCTTGCGATACACGAACACGTCCTGGTGCGCGTCGAGCTGCATCGGCCGGTACGAGACGAGTTCCAGCTCCGGCGCCGCCTCGGTCACCAGGCGCTCGACGGCGTCCCTGGCGAACCAGGTCAGGCCGTACTCGTCGGTATAGTAGGGATATCGGGCGTAATAGTAGCCGGCCTGCGCCATGGCGGAGAGCACCGCCGGCTTGTCGAGCCAGTACTGCTCGTAGCGCTCCGCCGTCTCGGCCGAGCCCTGGCCGTGGATGGTGAACACCGCGACGCCGCCGGGCTTCAGGGCGCGGCCGACATCGCGCAGGTTCGAGACCACGAAGTCCCGCGGCAGATGGGTGTAGACCGAGAGCAGGTAGATGAGGTCGTAGGCCGCGTCGGGCTTCGCCGCGGCGCGCTCCATCACCGGCACCTGGCTCGCGCCGAACTCCGCCGCCGTGAAGCGGGCGCCCTCGTCGATCACGTCGCAGACCGCAAGGCGGTTGCCGGGCAGCCGGCGCGACAGCTCGCGCACGATGCGGCCGTAGCCGCAGCCGATCTCCAGCGCCCGGCCGACCGAGTCCCAGTCGCGCCCGGCCTCCTTCAGCGCCGTCTCCAGGATGTCGACGAACTGGCGCGCGCCGGTCACGTAGCTCGCCACCCGGTCGGGGGCGGTCGAGGTCAGCATGAAGTCGTTGTAGTGGGCCCGCCCGATGCCGGCGACCGGCCGGGCGCCAAGACGCGAGCCGAGCGCGAAGCGGGCCTTGCGTCCGGCGGCGTAGAGGGCCGGCGAGCGCTTGATGACGTTCAGCATCCCGGGCGGGATCAGCTTGGTCGAGAGGGACGGCACGGGTTCGCTCCGGTTGCACCGCTCCCGCCCGCAATCGACCGAGAGTGGCAGCACGATGCCGGGCCCCGGCCGCCCGGACAACGATTGACGCCGCTCAAGCCTAATAGAGACTTGATCCCGGCGGAGTCATCCGCCGGGACGCCCGATCGGATCCGTTGTTAGGTCCAATCGCCCGTTCGTCCGGATGTGGACGTTAGACCCGCTCGCGCCGGATCTCGGCACCGCAGCGCACGAGCTTGGCCTCCAGCGCCTCGAAGCCGCGATCGAGATGGTAGACCCGGTTGATCTGGGTCTCGCCCTCGGCGGCCAGTCCCGCGATCACGAGAGAGACCGAGGCGCGCAGGTCGGTCGCCATCACGGGCGCCCCCTTGAGGCGCTCGACGCCCTCGACCACCGCGACGTCGCCCTCGAGCCGGATCTTCGCGCCGAGGCGGGCGAGCTCCTGGACGTGCATGAAGCGGTTCTCGAAGATCGTCTCGCGGATGCGCGACTGGCCCTTGGCCTTGGTCATCAGGGCCATGAACTGGGCCTGGAGGTCGGTCGGGAAGCCCGGGAACGGATCGGTGGTGATGTCCACCGCCGCGATGCCGTGGCCGTTGCGGCGCACGCGGATGCCGTGATCGAGCGGCGTGACCTCGGTGCCGGTGGTGGCCAGGATGTCGAGCGCGCTGTGCAGGAGGTCGGCCCGGGTGTTCTCGAGCGTCACGTCGCCGCCGGTCATCGCTACCGCCATGGCGTAGGTGCCGGTCTCGATCCGGTCGGGCAGCACCGCGTGGCGGGCGCCCGAGAGGCGCGAGACGCCCTCGATCTCGATGCGGGGCGTACCGGCGCCCTCGATCCGCGCGCCCATCCGGGTCAGGCAGGCGGCGAGATCGACCACCTCCGGCTCGCGGGCGGCGTTCTCGATCACGGTCGTGCCGTGCGCCAGCACCGCCGCCATCAAGGCGACGTGGGTGCCGCCGACCGTGACCTTCGGGAACTTGATCTCGCCGCCGCGAAGCCCGTTCTTCGTGCGCGCCACCGCGTAGCCGCCGTCGATCTCGATCGTGGCGCCGAGCGTCTCCAGCGCCATCAGCAGGAGATCGACCGGGCGCGTGCCGATGGCGCAGCCGCCCGGCAGCGACACCCGGGCCTCGCCGAAGCGGGCGAGCAGCGGCGCGATCACCCAGAAGCTCGCCCGCATGGTCGAAACGAGGTCGTAGGGCGCCGTGGTGTCGATGACGTTCGAGGCGGTGAGCCGGATGGTCTGGCCGGCCTCGGTGGTCTGGCCCGGGCGCTTGCCCACCACCATGTGGTCGACGCCGTGGTTGCCGAGGATGCGCAGCAGCGAGGCGACGTCGGCGAGCCGGGGCACGTTCGACAGTTCCAGCGTCTCGCCGGTGAGCAGGCTGGCGATCATCAGCGGCAGGGCCGCGTTCTTGGCCCCCGAGATCGGGATGATGCCGTGAAGCGGCTTGCCGCCGACGATGTGAATGCGATCCATGGTGACAACGTCCCTCGCGCCTCTTGCGGCGCGTCCGGCGCGCGAGGCGCGCCCCTGATCCAAAACCCGGTTATTGCACCGCAGCGATGAAACCGCCACGCTTGCGCGTCAACGCCGATCCCCGGCGGTTCGATCCGTCCCCGGCGGGGCCGCCGAATCCTCCGGCTCCGCCTCGGCGGCCTCCCGGCCCCGCGCCTGGGCCTTCCGGCGCTTCAGGTTGTCCCGCAAGGCCGCCTTCAGGCGCTGCTCCCGGGTTCCGTCGCCCGGCCTGCCGTCTTCCCGCCCGCTCATCGCGCGCGACCCTTCGTCGCCATGACCAAATTCCAGCTTCCGTGCCCGTGCGGGAGGCGGCAGAACGCTCCCCCTCGCCCTCGACTTTTTCAAAAGACAAAAGCCGTCGCATTTGAGCGAGATCAAGGCGCGACCAGCGGCGGATCGGCGATCCCGGTCCCTTGCCGCGCGGACGGGCCCCTTCCCGGGGCCTCGCCCGGTCCCGCCCCGGACACCCGTCCGGCCAGACCGCGAAGGACCACGATGCCCGAGACCCGGCCCGAGACCCGCCCCGACACCGCTCAGGGCGCGACCGATTACCAGGCCCTCTTCCGCGGCGCCCTGGAGCGCCTGCACGGCGAGCGCCGCTACCGCGTCTTCGCCGATATCGAGCGCATCAACGGCCGCTTTCCCGCCGCGCAGTGGCGCCGCCCCGACGCCTCCACCCGCGAGATCACCGTGTGGTGCTCGAACGACTATCTCGGCATGGGCCAGCACCCGGCGGTGGTGAGCGCCCTGACCGAGACCGCGCAGCGCTGCGGCGTCGGCGCCGGCGGCACCCGCAACATCGCCGGCAACAACTCGCCGCTCGTCGATCTGGAGCGCGAGCTGGCCGACCTGCACGGCAAGGAGGCGGGCCTCGTCTTCACCTCCGGCTACGTCTCGAACCAGGCCGGCATCTCGACGATCGCCAAGCTGATCCCGAACTGCCTGATCCTGTCGGACGCCTTCAACCACAACTCGATGATCGAGGGCGTGCGGCAATCGGGCTGCGACAAGCAGATCTTTCGCCACAACGACCTCGCCCACCTCGAAGAGCTGCTGATCGCGGCCGGCGACCGGCCGAAGCTGATCGCCTTCGAGAGCGTCTACTCGATGGACGGCGACGTGGCGCCGATCGGCAGGATCTGCGACCTCGCAGACCGTTACGGCGCCATGACCTATCTCGACGAGGTCCACGCGGTCGGACTCTACGGCCCCCGCGGCGCCGGCATCGCCGAGCGCGACCGGGTGATGCACCGGGTCGACGTGATCGAGGGCACGCTCGCCAAGGGCTTCGGCTGCGTCGGCGGCTACATCACCGGCTCGGCGGCGCTGTGCGACGCGGTGCGCAGCCACGCCGCCGGCTTCATCTTCACGACCGCCCTGCCCCCGGCGATCGCGGCGGCCGCCATCGCGTCGATCCGCCATCTCAAGCAGTCCGGCAGCGAGCGCGAGGCGCACCAGCGCCAGGCCGCCCGCACCAAGGCCGCCCTGCTCGATGCCGGCCTGCCGGTGCTCGCCACCGACACGCACATCGTCCCGGTGATGGTCGGCGACGCGGAACTGTGCAAGGCGGCGGCCGACCGGCTGCTCGAGCGCCACGGCATCTACATCCAGCCGATCAACTATCCCACCGTGCCCCGCGGCACCGAGCGCCTGCGCATCACCCCCTCGCCGTTCCACGGCGAGGCGCATATCGCGGCCCTGACGGAAGCCCTGGTGGAGGTGTGGGACGCGCTGAACCTGCCGCGGGCCGGGACGGTATTCGTCGAGGCGGCGGAGTAGGTCGAGCCGGACCGTTCCGGCAGGATCGCGCCGGGGGGACCATCGTCCGCCCGGCCGCCACGCGGGGGTCTCCGTCCGCGCTTGTCGACGATACCGGATCGACGGGCCGATCCGGCAACGACGGCGCGTCGAAGCGCGACGCGCTCAATCAGGCTTCCGCGGGCGCGCGGCCGCTTCGGTCGGCGGGTCTCCCGCCGCCGCGGCGCGTCGGTAGGCCGTCGGGGATGACCCGGCGGCACCGTTCGGGCGAATCCGCACCGCGCGGGATGAACGGCCGGACGCGTCCCATCCACCGACGATCTCGCGACCGGTCATTCCCGATCCCCCCTGGCCCTTCGCAAGCCCGTCGGCCGCCGCTGCAACGAGGGATCCGCGGATGCGTGCGAGTGGCGCACGACCCAGCCTTGCTGGACATGCGGATCCGGGCGCACGGGAAGCGTAGGTGGACAGGCGGCCGAGCCGGGCAGAGGTTTCGTCATCCGCCGCTCGCCCGATCCCGAAAGTAAGGGCGGGCCCACAATGCGATCTTCCATGAAAATTAGACTTTGATTTGAATATTATCCTATCTTCATATCTCATCGCGAGACGTGCATTCCACATATAATTTTTCTCCAATCAAAAATGCGCGCAAACATCATCTTTAATGACGTAACGCCATAAGAGGTATTCAGAGCAATCAAATGTTGTCTGATCGCGCGCCTATTGGAGCAAATCCTGAATATTGTTGCGTCGTCTCCACATCGAACTCAACATAAACGATCGCATACCGGAACCATTCAACCATTCATCCGCCATAATATCGAACTTGAGCGCCGTGTTTCGTACAAACGTTTGGTGTTGGATTGCGCGATCGATTTGTTAATGATTGCAAATTATCGACACGTTTATCGTTTGATTCAGAGTCGCGGCCAATGGTACCCCCACGAGAATTTTGAAGCCGAGTCGAGTCAGACAGACATCGCGGCCTGCCGCGGTGAAGACCGCTTCTCGTCTTCAGGCAGCGTTCGCAACGACGGGCAATTGGTCCGCATGACGCAACACGCGATCACACCACGCTGCGCGGGCCGCCCCTCGGGAGGGGGCCGAACGGGTTCGGCCCGGAGGCGGCTTCGCCACTTCGCGGCGGACGAGCGCGGCAGCGCGGCGGTCGAGTTCGCCCTCGTGGCCCTGCCCTTCCTCGGTCTCGTCGGGGCGATCATCCAGGTCGCGTTCCAGATCTGGGCGGCCCAGAACTTCGATCGCTCGGTCCAGAACGGCGTCAGGACGGTCCTGACCGGCGAGTTCCAGCTCGCCAATGCGGGGAAGACCGACGCGGCGACGCTGCTTTCCAATCTCAGGGCGCAGGTCTGCGGATCGGCGTCGGCCAACGTCGTGACGGTCTTCGACTGCCGCAAGGTGCGGATCGAGGTGGCGACGGCGAGCGCCTTCGCGAATGCCACGCCGGTCCAGCCGCTCGATACCGGCGCCGGCACCTGGAGCACCAGCTTCGGCACCAACTACGCCTGCGCCAAGCCCGGCACCATCATCGTCGTCACGGCGGCCGTCCCGATCCCGACCTTCTTCAACCTGCTCGGGCTGGCCACCCGGCAATTCACCAGCGGCGACGACAACGGAGCGAGCTTGCTGACCTCCACGGCCGTGCTCCGCACCGAGCCGTATCAGGTGACCGGGGCGGGCGCGTGCTGAGACCCACCTTCCTGCGCGACCGGCGCGGCACCGCCACGCTGGAATTCGCCCTGCTGCTGCCCCTGATGCTGGCCCTGCTCGCCGGCATGTCGGAATTCTCCCGCGCCTTCGACAACTGGCGCAAGCTCACGCTGCTCGCCCGGACGGTCGCCGACCTCGTGTCGCAGGGCGATGCGCAGAACCCGTTCAGCGCGAGCGCGATGGCCGACATCCTCGCCGTCGCCCCGCGGGTGCTGCGCCCGTTCGACGCCTCCGGCGTGCAGATCGCCGTGAGCGCCCTGGGCGTCGACACCACCAAGCTTCAGAACGGGCCGCAGGTCTGCTCGGCCGCGGCGTCCGGGACCACGGCGCGCGCGCTCGGGCCCGCCAAGGACCTCGCGGTGCCGCCCGGCTACCAGACCCAGGGCATGCGCTACGTCCTCGTCGAGGTGAAGGGCACCTACGCTCCGATGATCGGCGGCGCCCTGGTCAAGCTCGTCAGCGGCGTCAGCAGCGAGATCACGCTCTCCGCCAGCGTCCCTTGGCCGGTTCGAGGCGGCCAGACCTATGGCACGAACACCTTCACGGAGGTCATCCTGCCCGGCTCGAACCCGAAGGCCTGCGATGGCTCCGCGCCCTGACCCGGCGGCGCGGCGGCGCGCCGGGCACCCCGCACGCCGCTTTGCCGGCGATCGCGGGGGCAACATCACGATCCTGTTCGCCTTCCTCCTGCTGCCGATGCTGATCTTCGGCGGCGCGGCGGTCGATTACGGCGCGGCGATGCGGATGGAGACCAAGCTGCAGGCCGCGACCGACGCGACCTCGCTCCTCCTGTGCCAGACGCCGCTGAGCACGACGAATGCCGATCTCGACGCCCTCGCCCGCACGACCCTGACCGGGCAGATGGGGGCGGACGGCCTCGTGGTCGAGCCGCTCGCGATCACCAGCAACCCGCGCCAGATCACGCTGACGGCCCGCAAGCTCTCGACCCTCTTCTTCGGCCGGATCACCGGCACGCGGAGCATCAACCCGGTCGCCCGGGCGCAATGCGCTACGCCGATACCGCGCACCTTCGAGATCGCCCTCGTCCTCGACAATACCGGCTCGATGAACAGCTCCGGCAACGACGGCGTCTCGAAGATCTCGTCGCTCCGCTCGGCCGCCCGGAAATTCGTCACCTACGTGCTCAACAACAAGAGCTTCTCCACGAACACCAAGATCGCGATCGTCCCGTTCTCCTCAGCGGTCGCGGTCGATGCCGCCGCGTACCGGAATGCCGCCTGGGTCGATACGAAGGGCAAGTCGCCCTATCACTGGACGAACTTCTCGGGGACCGCCGACGCCGGGTTCAAGAGCCGGTTCGACCTGTTCGCGAAGCTGCAGGGCGTGGTGCCGAGCTGGGCGTGGGCCGGCTGCTTCGAGTCGCTGCCCTACCCGCAGAACGTGAGCGACATGGCGACGAACGGCGACGCCTCGCTCTACATGCCCTACATCGCGCCGGACGAGGGCGGCGCGGGAACGCAGGCCGGCTACCTGGCGTATTCGTTCGGCAGCTACAGCCTCAACAGCTACATCGACGACGACGACGGGACGACCAGCGGAACCTGCGCCAAGCTGACGAGCAGCGACACCTACGCCACGGCGCAGCGCCGCGCCTGCAAGTACCAGTCTCCCCGCAACGCGCGGAGCGGCACGATCAGCGACGGGGTGGCGCTCGGGCCGAATTTCGGCTGCAGCACGCAGCCGCTGCAGCGGCTGACGCGCGACAGCAGCGTTCTTACGGGCATCATCGACAACATGGTCGCCGGCGGCAGCACCAACATCCACGAGGGGCTGATGTGGGGCTGGCGCACCATCTCGCCTAAGAGTGTCTTCGCCGACGGCGCCGCCTACAACAATCAGGCAGTCAGCAAGATCATCGTGCTGATGACCGACGGCGCGAACACGTGGACGGACAACCCCTATTCCTACAACAAATCGCTGATCTCCTCGAACGGGTACTTCATCAACGGGGATGGCAGCGATCCCGATCTTCACTTCCCGACGTCCTACCAGAACGTGTCGAGCGGGACGCAGGCGCGCAACGCCCTCGACGAGCTGACGCGGCAGGGCTGCGCGAATGCCAGGACGGCCAGCGTGACGATCTACACGATCGGCTTCAGCGTCTCGTCGGATCCGATCGACGCGCAGGGCGTCGGCCTGCTCAAGGACTGCGCCGGCTCGGCGAGCCAGTACTTCCAGGCCAACGATGCAGGCAGCCTCATCGGCGCCTTCAACGCCATCGCGGCGAGCATCGGCAAGCTGCGGCTGACGCGGTAGCGCCGCCGATCGGCGGCGGGAGGATCTACCTTCCGCCGCGCGCGGGGCGTCACAGCCGCCCGAGCAGCCGCTCAACCAGCGGGTTCTCCGCCGCGAAGGCGTAGTCGATCCGGCGCACGCTCACCGCCTGGGCGCCGGCCTGGACGAGCGCGTCGGCGAGGCCGAACACCGCGTCCGCCGGGCAGCGCAGGACGATCTCGCCCCGCCCCTCCGGCGCGCCGTAGGGCAGTTCGGCCTCGTGCAGGGCCGCCAAGCCCGCGAGGTCGATCTCGCCCGAGGCCGGCATCCCGGCCCGGACCTCCCGGGTGGTGCGGGCCCGCTCCTCGGCGCTGATCCGGCCGAGCACCGCCTGCACGGCGCGGCGCGGGGTCTCGCTCCAGGAGGCGGCGAGCGAGGCGACGAGGTTCGCCTCCGAGCGCAGGATCACCCCGTCGTCGAGGATTTTTAGCGCGTTGGCGGCCAGCGTCGCGCCGGTCGTCGTGATGTCGACGATGATCTCGGCACTGCCGGAGGCCGGCGCGCCTTCCGTGGCGCCCAGGCTCTCGACGATGCGGTAATCGGCGACGCCGTGATCGGCGAAGAAGCGGCGGGTCAGGTTGACGTATTTGGTGGCGATGCGCAGGCGCTTGCCGTGCCGCACCCGCATATCGCTCGCCACCTCGTCGAGGTCGCTCATCGAGCGCACGTCGATCCAGGCCTGCGGCACCGCCACCACCACGGTGGCCTGGCCGAAGCCGAGCGGCGTCAGCAGCTCGACCTGCCCGGCGGCATCCGGCAGGGTCTCGCGGATCAGGTCCTCGCCGGTGATGCCGAGATGGGCCGCGCCGCTGGCGAGCTGGCCGGCGATCTCGGAGGCCGACAGGAAGCGGACCTCGACCCCGTCCACGCCCTTCAGGCGGCCGCGATAGTCGCGGGCGCCGCTGGTCTGGGCGAGCGTCAGGCCGGCGCGGCCGAAGAAGGCGGCGGCGTTCTCCTGCAGGCGGCCCTTCGAGGGCACCGCGAGAACCAGGGGGCCATCCATCGTCGCGTCGCTCATCAGCGCTCGCCTCCCAGGCGTTCGAGCCAGAACGAGCAGCCCACGGCCGGCAGGGCGTCCCGGCTGCCGAGATGCTGGAGCAGGCCGTCATAGCGCCCGCCGCCGACCACGGGCTTCTCGCCGTCCTGCCCGACCTCGAAGATGAAGCCGGTATAATAGTCGAGGTTGCGGGCGAAGCTGCCGGTGAACACGAAGCGCTCGAGCGGCAGGCCGCGGGCGGCGATGAAGCCGTTGCGCTCCTCGAACAGGGCGAGCGCCGCCTCGAGCCGGGGATCGTCGAGACCGGCCCGGCGGGCGAGGTCGCGGGCGGCCGACGCCGCCGCATCGGGATCGCCGGTGAGGGCCAGATAGGCGTCGAGCACCTCGCGGGCGCGGGCGCCCAGGCCGACGCCGCCCTCGGCATGGGCCGCCGCCTTGGCGAGGAAGCGTTCGGCGATCTCGCCGGCGGTGCGGCCCCCGACCCGGCTGATCCCCGCGATGGCGAGCACGTCCTCCACGAAGGCGCGCACCCCTTGCGGGTCCTGGCCCTGGATGGCCGAGAGCAGGCCGGCATGGGCCGCATCGACCGCGACGGGCGCCGCGATCGCGTCGAGGGAGCGGCCGGCGGCCACCGCCCGCAGCGTCCGGCGCTTGGCCGCCGGCTGCACGTTCAGGGCGTCGAGGAGCGCGGTGATGAGCCCCATGTCGCCGAGGCGCACCTGGCCATCGCCGCGCCCGAGGCGGTCGAGCCCGTCGAGGGCGAGGCCCAGGATCTCGGCATCGGCCGCCGGCACGTCGGTCCGGCCGATCGACTCGATGCCGGCCTGGTGGAACTCGTCGGGCTCGGCCGCCCGCAGGCGGAAGACGGGGCCGAGATAGCTGTAATCGGCCGCCTGCCCGTCGGCGACGGCGCGGTGGTGGCGCCCGACGGGAATCGTGTATTCGGGCCTGAGGCAGAGTTCCGCCCCGGCGCCGTCCTGGGTGATGAAGATGCGCCGCCGGATGTCCTCGCCGGACAGCTCCAGGAAGGGCTCGACCGGCTGCAGCACCGGCGGCTCGACCCGCGCGTAGCCCCGGTCCTCGAACAGCGCCAGAAGCGCCTCGTGCGCCGCCGCCGGCCGGGGGGCCGCGGCTCCGTTACCCGTCATTGGTCACAACATCCAACTCTCTTGGACGGCCCTGTAGCAGCACCAGCCGGGCTTGGCGACCGGGCGGGATGCGCGGCTCTCTGCGGAGGGTCCGCGCATCCGCGACGCCACCCGACGCGGCGGGCGACGACCGCGAGGCTCAGCCGAACGCCCCCACCTCGTGCTGGATCATGCCGCTGATCTCGCGCACGAGGCCGAACAGGCGGCGGATCGGGGTGAACAGGGTGCGGTGCTCGGCCTCGTAGGTGCCCACGCCCCGGGGGCCCGCCGGCTCGCCGAAATTGAGGCCGAGCGTCGGGTCCGGCGTGACCGGGAAGATGTCGTCGAGGAGCTTGAGGCAGCCCTCGACGTCGAGGCGCAGGATGCGCTCGATCAGGGCCTCGCGGGTGATGCCGTTCTGCGGCCGGAAGCCCGGGATGTGCACCGCCAGGAACCAGATCCGGTGGATCAGGGCGAGGCGCAGGGCATGCAGGAGCGCGAGCCGCGGCGTCATCGCGGGGAGATCGGGCGCCACGGAGTGCAGCATCAGGTGGTCCTGCGTCAGCCGGCCGAACAGGCGGCGCAGGTGCGGGGCGAGGTTGAGCCGGTCGAGGGCGGCGGCGACCGCCACGATCTCTTCCCGCCGCCCGTCCCGGGTGGCCCGGCGTGCCCGCTCGAGCCAGACCGAGGGGTCGAGGGTGTCGATATAGGCGCGCAGCACGTCGAGGTCGCCGACGGCGGTCGCCTCCTGCACCAGCCGGAAGGCGCGGGCGAAGCGCTCGGAGCGCTCGCGCATCTCGACGAACAGGTCGGGCGCGCGCCCTGCCGCCCGCCCGACCCCGTGCAGGGAATTGGCCAGGAAGCCGAGCTGCTGCAGGATCGCGTTGTTGGGGATCGCCCGCATCTGGCGCGGATGGGTGATGGCGACGGGACCGCCGGCATCCGATTGCCGCGCCACCGGGCGCGAGCCGGTGCGGTCGATCAGGTTCGGCCCGAAGGTGCCGAGCAAAGCCGCGTAGCCCGGATCGTTAACGAGCGTCTCCATGTCCTGGCGCACGCCGGTGAAGAACTCGGTGGCGAAATCGCCTTCCGCGTAGATCGGGTCGGGGGCGGGCTGGAGCCGGCTGTAGATGTGCTCGCCGATGCGCGCCACCGTCGCCTCGGCCAGGGTCTTCGTGCCGAACATCAGGTAGCCGTCGCTGCCCTGGAAGCTCGATTCGAGGCTGGTGCGGATCCCCGCCTCGCGGTTGCGCCGCCGCGCATGGTCCGGGGCGAGGTAGGCGAGGCGATCGGACAGGCTCGTCGGGTGGGCGCCCCGGCCGATCGACTCGCCGTGGGTGTCGAAGATCACGAGTTCGATGTCGGTGAGGTCGTGCGCCGCCATCAACTCGGTGATGCGGAAGCGCAGCCGCTCGATCCAGAAGGTCGCGGCGAGCTGGCCGACATAGCGCCCCGAATCCGAGTAGCCGAACTGCACCACCAGGCGCCCGGTGCGCTTGAGATAGGCGCGCCAATGGGGTGAGCGGAGCGCGTCCTCGATGACGTGGACGCCCTGTTCCAGCGCCGAGGCCGTCTCGAAGAGCGGCGTGATCTCGACCCGGTCGCCGATGCCGAAATGCTGGGCGAGCCAGAGCGCGGCGAGCAGGGTGTAGCCGGTCTCGGTCTCGGCGATCAGGAAGCGGACCGGGTGGGTGCCGTCGACATGCTTGAGGATCTGGGCGATCGTCATCATCAGCCGGGCAGCCGAGGCCCGCTCGGCGGCGAGCGCGCCGAAATCGACCGGCACCGCCGCGACCGCGTCGAGGAGCGCGTTGATCGAGGCGAGGTGCGAGCGGCGCTGGGCCGGATCGGTCGGGTCGCCGTCCCGGTCGAGCTCGCGGCGCACCGCGTTGTGGACCTGGCTGGCGTTGAGCCGGAAATGCGGCAGGCCGTTCTGCAGCCCGTGCGCGGCGACGCCGGCCCGCAAGACGCAGAGCTTCAGCCGCGCCTCGTCGTCGGAGACCTGCGCCACCGCCCGGTCGAGGAGGGCGAGGAGCGGGCCCGCTTCGGTCTGGGCCCGGTCGCGCTCGATGATGAGAGCCAGCGCGAAGCGGTGCACCGCCTCGAGGCTCGGCTGCTCGCCGAGCTTCGGCGCCACCGCGAGCTGGCGCAGCACGGCGGCCTTCGCCTCCTCGGCGAGGCGCCGGGCGGGCTCCGAGGCGGGAGCGTCGGGCAGCTGGGCCAGCACCCGGTCGAACTGGGTGCGCTTCGATTCGAGCCGGTAGCGCAGGGTGTCCCACCAGCCGATATCGGTGCGCCCGTCGGTGTCGCAGCCGACCCAGGAGGCGATGACGACGGGCTTGGGGACGAGCTCGCTCCAGCGATCGGGCCAGCGCTCGCGGGCGGCCCGCAGCAGCGCCTCGTTCAACCCGTCGAGGGCGGTCCGGCCGTGCTGGACGGCGTGCCGGGCCTGGTCGAACTCGTCGTTGAGGGTGATGACCGGGTCGGCCCGGGCCGAGAGCGCGGCCGCCGCCGCGATCGGGGCGTGCCGCGCCGCCGGGTCGGGCTCGGAGGCGGCCTCGGCCAGGAGCTTCGCCACCGCCTTCGGCATCCCGAAGGTCGGGTGGGCGGTGAACACGGCGGCGAAGCGCGTGCGCTCGACGCGGGTGCGGGCGGTCTCGAACGCCATCTCCGGATCGCCCAGAGCCGCCTCGGCGACGGCCTCGATCGCGGCGGAGGAATCCGGCTCCGACCCGAGGCCGAGATAGGCCCGCAGCCGCGCCGCCCGCGCCTCCAGCGCCTCGGCGCGCAACCGCACGAACAGGCCGGCGAGATCGTCCTCGCCGATCTCGCCCCGGTCGAAGCGGCGGCTGATCGCCAGAGCCACGGTCAGGACGGGGTTGCGGAACGGATCCTGGCTCGCCTGGTGGCGGGCCTCCTCGACCAGCCCGAGCAGGTCGGCTTCGAGCGCGTCGGCACCCCGAGCGTCACTGCGGGGTGCGTCGGCCTCCCGGGCATCGAGACCGTGGGTGTCGGAGCGTTGGGGCCTGTCCATCGGGTCGCTTCGTCCTGTGGCCGGATCGCCGTCCGGATCGCGCGGCGCGCGGGCTCGCGCCTGCCGGCGGCGACGCAAGGAGCGTTCCGCATTCCCGTCACGCTCTACCGCGGGATCCCGCGGGTTGCGAGTGCCGGCGGACGTTGCGTCACCGGACAAGGGGCTGCTGCGCGCCTGTCGCACCTGCGGCGACCCGGACAATGGTTAAGGTTTGGTTGAACGGCCATCATGGGTGTCTCGCAGACGCCGATTCGCGGAAGGACCCGCCATGATGTCGATCGGATCAGCCCTGACGGCGGCCACCACCCTGGTCGGATACGCTCTGCCCGCCGGTCCGATCGGCGAGCGCCCGCAGGCGCCGGTCCTCCACGGGGAGCGCGGCCAGGAACTCGCCGGCACCGCGTCCGCCGAGGGCGCGCTGTTCGAAGCCGTCGAGGCGGGCCTGCGCGAGGCGGGCTACCTGCAGGGTATCGCGGCGGCCCTGGCGAGCTGAAGGGGCGGGACCCGCCCGGCGGAGCCCCCGCGCGCCGCAGGCCGGCCCGGCGCCGAGCGACCGGACAGGCCGCCGGAAATGCTCTAAGGCTGGCATCACGATGGAGATGATCGTGATTCTGGCTGCCGTGGCGGCCCTGGTATTCGCCGGAGTGATGCTCGCGTTCGGGCAGCGCCGCGGCCGTCCGCCCCTGCGGCTCCCGCACGAGCAGGAGCTGGAGGACCGGGGCGACGAGCTGTTTCGCGATTTCGACCAGGACCTCGCCGGGGTGTTCGAGCAGACGGCCCATCAGCCGGGGGCACCGCGCGCCTACGAGCGGCTGGAGGCACCCCGTCCCCGGCTCCAGGGCCCGAGGACCATCGACCACGATCCGGCCGAGCCCGGCCTGCCCGAGCCGGAACCCCACGGGTCCGGTCCGGACGAGCGCGGGCCCCACCCCTACCCGTTCAAGCGTGACGGAGAATCCCGGTGACGCGTGCCGCCGTGACGGCCGTTCTTCTGGCCGCCCTGTCGGCCGGCCTCTCCGCGAGCCCCGGCCGCGCCGCCGCCGAGGACGCGGTCCCGGTCTGCCCGGCCCCGCAGGCGCCGGAATTCGCCGGCGGGAAAGGGTTTCGCCTCTGGGTCACCCGGCAGGGGACCATGACCTGGAACAACCCGTTGCGCCCGCTCTCGCCGGAGTCGTTGCAGGTCCTGCAGGTGGTGATCCGCAACAAGCTCGCCACCGCCTATGGACCCGACCTGTCGGGCCTGCGCCGCGGCCCGTCCCCGGCGGCCCTGGAGGCGCAGAACGGCGCTCCGATCCGGTGGTCCGAGGCGATGGAGGGCTTGCCGCCGACCCTGCGCATCCTGTCGGAGGATGACGGCCAGGTCCTGGCCGAGCTGGCCTTCAAGGCCTGCGGCGATCCCCCGAAGGTCGCGGTGCCCAAGCCCGCACCCGTTGCCCGCGGCACCGCGAAGGGCCAGAAGGCCGCGGCGAAGGGCGGGGCGGCCAAGGGCGAGACGACCAGGCCCGAGACGACCAGGCCCGAGACGGCTGCGGCGGAGGGAGCGGCGGGTGATTCGTCGACGGATGCCAAGGAGGCCCCCAAGCCTGCGCCCCGCGCGCCCCGTCCGCGGCGCGAGAAGGCCGCGGCACCGGAATCCCCGGCCCGGACGCCCGGCGGGCTGATGCTGCCGCAGGGCGCGATTCCCTGAGCAGATTTCGCCGAAGTGGTGACCGGTTCGGCGCCGAAAATCTGCGGCAAAACAAGAACCTAAGCGGGCGAAGCGTTGGCCTGCCAACGCAAGTCTGCTTAGTGCGCCGTCCGGGCGGCGAACGCCGCGGCCTTTGCCGCGTTCGCTCGCCGGACGGCTTCCCCGCACATCCCGCCCCTCATCACGTCCTGACCCGGAGACGCTTCGCGATGTACGATTCCTGGCTGCGCCTCGGCCTCGACACCGTCCGCCTCGGCCTGGAGGCCCAGACGGTCGTCGCCCTGCGGCTGGCCAAGCTCTCGCTCGGCGGCAGCGCGGCCCAGGCCGAGGCGGAGCGGATGGTGATCGAGAAGATGGAGGCCGCCGCGGAGGCGGCGATCACGCTGGCCGCGGGCGGCTCGCCCGAGCGGGTCGTGCGCGACTACCGCCGGAAGGTGCGGGCCAACGCCCACCGCCTCAGCCGCGGCTGAGACGGCATCGCCCGTCCGAGTAGGCCCGGGGACGCCTCCGGGCCCCCACCCACCCGGATGGCCCGCCGGCTTCGACCGCTCAGTTGCGTAGACGACTTACTTGCGCAGACGGCTCACTTGCGGGCGGCCATCATGTCGTGGGTCAGCACCGTCAGCTTGCCGATCAGGCTGGTGATGTCGCCGTGGGTGCACGACCATTGCGTGCCGACCGCCCCGCCGTCGGAGGAGACCGAGACCACGGCGACGGAGCGCAGCTTGCCCTCGCGGGCGAGGCGCAGCTGCTCCTGCAGCACCTCGATCATCGAGGCGGTGTTCTCGTCGACGGGGCTCGCGGCCACGGCCTGCGGGAAGGCGACGATGCGGTTGGTGTCGGCGGCGATTTCGCTCATGGGACTCTTACGAACGCTTGAAGGAATCGGAGGTCCGGGCGCGGTGCCCGGCCGCGGCGCGGTCGAGCCGCCCCAGGAGGGCGGACAGGTCGGCCGGCAGCGCCTCGTCGAGGCAGCCGTCGAACGCCGCGTGCAGGCCCGGCGCCAGGACGGCCGCGAGGGGACCCGCGCCGTCCGTCGACCGGAGGGCCGGCGGCGGCAGGATGGCGGGGATCGGCCCGCCGGAACGATCGTGCATCGTCCGTGACATCATCGCAGCCTCGCCTTGCAGGACCAGCCCTCGCCGCCAAAACTGCCCATCTGCGCCCGGATCACAATCCCTGCTCTGTGGCCGAGCTTCCACTTCGGAAACCGATGTGGTGGCACCGCAACACTTGGTTTCATCCTCCGCCCCGGGTCCGGAAGTCCCGCATCGCCGTCCGTTCGCGCATGGCAGCGCGGCTCCGGTGGCCCCTCCGCGTTACGGACGATGTCCGTCGCGGGCCAATTTGTATTGGCCCAACGATCGGATTTTTTTGAGTTTTTATCGATCGGGGACCCCGATTAACTTTTGTTATTAAATTTAAATTCACAAATATGTTATGATAAAATCAGGTGTTACGGTGGGGTGCTTTGGCCGATTTCCTGATCCGCAAGCTCGAGAATTTCTCGAGACTGTCCACCGAGGACAGGCACGCGCTCGATCAGGCGTCGCGCCAGCGCATGCGCCAGATCCGCCCACGGGACGACATCGTGCGCGAGGGCGACCTGCCGCCGGGGGTGACCCTGATCCTCGACGGCTGGGCCTGCCGCTACAAGACCCTGGAGGACGGGCGCCGCCAGATCATCGCCTACCTGCTGCCCGGCGACCTGTGCGACCACGGCGTTCCGATCCTGCGCGAGATGGACCACTCGATCGGAAGCCTCACCGCCGTCACTCTGGCGGAGATCCCGCCCGAGACCGTCCGCCAGCTCACCGCCGACCACGCCCGGCTGGCGCAGGCCCTGACCTGGGAATCCCTGGTAGCGGCGGCGATCCAGCGGGAATGGACGGTCAATATCGGCCAGCGCACCGCCTTCGAGCGCCTCGGCCACCTGTTCTGCGAGCTCTACCTGCGCTTGCAGGCGGTCGGACTCACCCGGGGCACGACCTGCGAGGTGCCCCTGACCCAGGCCGAGATCGCCGACACGATCGGGCTCTCGGTGGTCCACGTGAACCGCACCTTGCAGGAATTGCGCAGCATCGGGCTGATCGCGCTGCGCGGCCGCGAACTCACGCTTCCACGGCTGGAGGCGCTACAGCGGGCGGTGCAGTTCAATCCCAACTACCTGCATCTCGACCACGAGGGCCGCCACCTCGACGCCAACGAGACCTGAGGTCGGTCCCCGAAACCGATGTGGATCCTGCAACCCGGGGTCGTCGCCGGCGCGGATTGACGCCCGCCGGGCCGGTGGGCGACAGACGGGGCGTCCGCGCAGACGCGTCGCCACGGCTCCCGCTCCCAAGGCTCCCGCTCCCAGGGCTCCTGCTCCCATGTCCCACGGGCCCGCTGCCCCGATCCCCGCCGGGCCGGTGGGCGTCAATCCGCGCCGGCGACGACCCCGGGTTGCAGGATCCACATCGGTTTCGGGGACCGACCTCAGGTCTCGTTGGCGTCGAGGTGGCG
>NZ_JTHF01000130.1 GCF_001043895.1 Methylobacterium indicum | reverse complement strand
CCGGCATCGCGTCGCGGGCATTCACCACCAGGTTGAGGAGGGCGAGTTCGAGCTGGTGGGCATCGACCAGGGCGGGCGGCAGCCGCGCGGGGAAGCGCGTCTCGATCCGCATGCCCGGCCCGATCGAGCGCTGCAGGAGGTCGGCCATCCCGCGCACCAGCCGGGCGAGGTCGACCGGCTCGGGCTTCAGGTCCTGGCGCCGGGCGAAGGCGAGCATGCGCTGCGTCAGCGCCGCGCCGCGCTCGGCACCCTGGACGGCGTTGTCGAGCAGGCGCAGCAGACGCGGGTCGTCGGGCAGGCGCTTGCGCAGGAGTTCGAGGCTGCCCAGCACCGCCATCAGCAAATTGTTGAAGTCGTGGGCGACGCCGCCGGTGAGCTGGCCCACCGCCTCCATCTTCTGGGCCTGGGCCAGGGCTCCCTGCGCCTGCGCCAACGCCTCCTCGGCGCGGCGGCGCTCGGTGATGTCGCGGGTCACCTTGGCGAAGCCGACATGCGCTCCGTCCTCGCCGCGGATCGGATCGATGACGACGCTGGCCCAGAATCGGGTGCCGTCGCGGCGCAGGCGCCAGCCCTCGGCCGCGAACTTGCCCTCCGCGAGTGCGGTGGCGAGCGCCCGGGCCGGCACGTTCCGCGCCCGGTCCTCCTCGGTGTAGAAGCACGAGAAGTGGGTGCCGACGATCTCCTCGGCCTCGTAGCCCTTGATCCGGCGGGCGCCGGCATTCCAGTTCGCCACCACCCCGTCGCGGTCGAGCATGTAGATCGCGTAGTCGGTCACGCTCTGGAGCAGCAGGCGGTAGCGCTCCTCGCTGGCGCGCAGGGCCGCCGCCTCCCGCGACGCGTTCTGGGAGAAGCGCCGGTCGATGGCGGCGGCCGAGAGCGCGAGGACGAGGACCAGGACGGTCACCACCGTGACGCCGACCGCGAGGCGGGCCTGGCCGAACCCCGTCTCGGCGGCCGACGGAATCACGGCGGCGTGATGCGCGACCGTCAGCCCCTGCATGCCGGAGAAGTGCATCCCCGCGATGGCGAGGCCCATGACCATGGCGGCGGCGACGCGCAGACCGACGCCGCTCTCGGCGAGCGCCAGCCGGATCGCCGCCGTCGCGGCCACGACCGCCACCACGACGGAGCCGGCGACCCAGGCCGGATCGTAGTGGAGGACGCCCGGCAGATGCATCGCCGCCATGCCGGTATAGTGCATCGTGACGATGCCGAGCCCGGTGACGAGGCCCGCGAGCGCGATGCGGGCCGTCCGAGGCCGCGTCCCGTCCGCCCCCTCGCCGCCCAATCCTTCGGCGCCGGATCCTTTGGCGATCGAGAGGCCGAAGGCCGTCACGGCGACCGGCAGGGCGAGGGACAGAAGCGTGAGCCCGAAATCGTAGGTGATCTCGATGCCCGGGAGCCGGAAGGCCAGCATCGCCACGAAGTGCATCGACCAGACGCCGCCGCCGAGCACCAGGGCGGCCGCCATCAGCCAAGCTCGCCGCGCCCATCCGGACGCGGCCTTCATCCGGTCTGCGAGATCGAGGGCGACGAAGGCGGCCAGCATCGCGATCGCGACCGACAGGCCGACGAGAACGGGATCGTGAAGGCCGGCATGCGCCATCATGCACCTCGGGGCGGGCGCGAACGGTCCCGCCGCCCGGCCCCGGCTCGACCGAGCCGGGATCGTCCATCCGGGCAATCTACTCCAGGCTGCGCGGCCGCGCGACGGACGAGGCCGGCAACCCACCCTTATCTGAAGGCCGGCACCGGCCGGAAAACTACCAGGTCGTCGGCTTCGGGTTGCGCTCGTCGAACCCCTTCTGGTGCCAGTAGGGATAGATCGGCGTCTCCTGGCTCGCCGCGTCGAGGCGGGCGATCTGGGCCGGATCGAGCGTCCATCCGACGGCGCCGAGATTCTGCTTCAGCTGCTCCTCGTTGCGGGCGCCAACCACGATGTTGGCGACCGTCGGGCGCGAGAGGAGCCAGTTGAGCGCCACCTGCGCCACGCTGCGCCCGGTCTCGGCCGCCACCTCGTCGAGGATGTCGACGATGCGGAACAGGGCCTCGTCGGCCACCGGCGGTCCTCCCTCGGCCCCGCCCGAGGCGATGCGCCCGCTGGTATTGGCGCCGCGGCGGATCTTGCCGGTGAGCCGGCCCCAGCCGAGCGGGCTCCAGACCATCAGGGCGACGCCCTGGTCGAGGCCGAGGGGCATCAGCTCCCACTCGTAGTGCCGGCCGACGAGCGAGTAGTAGCCCTGATAGGCGACGTAGCGGGCGAGCCCGTAGCGCTCGGAGGTCGCGAGCGCCTTCATCAGCTGCCAGCCGGAAAAGTTCGAGGCGCCGACATAGCCGATCTTGCCCGCGCGGACGAGATCGTCGAGGGCCCGCAGGGTCTCGTCGACGGGGGTGAGCGCGTCGAAGCCGTGCATGAAGTAGACGTCGATGTGGTCGGTGCCGAGGCGCTTCAGGCTGGCCTCGCAGGCGCGCACCAGGTGGTAGCGCGAGGAACCCTTGTCGTTGGGGCCCTCGCCCGTCGGGAAGGTCGCCTTCGTCGAGATCAGTGCCCGGTCGCGCTTGCCCTTCAGCGCCTGGCCCAGGATCTCCTCGGAGGCGCCCTGGGAATAGATATCGGCGGTGTCGAAGAAGTTGACCCCGGCGTCGAGGCAGAGATCGACCATCCGGCTCGCCTCGGCGACGTCGGTCTGGCCCCAGCGCTGGAAGAACTCGTTGCTGCCCCCGAAGGTCCCGGTGCCGAGGCTCAAGACCGGGACCTTGAGGCCGGAGCGTCCGAACTGGCGATAATCCATGGGTCGCGCCCTCGTCCGTCGGCCGGGCGACGTGCGCCCGGACTCTTATGGGATGAAGGGGTGTCTTAGGATCCGACCAGGCGACGACAAGCCGGGTCGATGCCGGGCGGGTGCGCGCGGCCGGCAGGTCGCGGCGTCAGGCCACCTGCCGCAGGCCCGGCCCGGCGACCACCACGCGGTCGCGGCCCTGCGCCTTCGCTTCGTAGAGCGCCCGGTCGGCCAGCGCGAGCAGGGCCTCGAAGTCGCCGGAGGCGGTGTCGCCGGCGCTCTTGGCGACGCCGAGGCTCCTGGCGACGCCGAGGCTCCTGGCGACGCCGACGCTGACCGTGACGGCGAGGCCCGGCACGATGTCCGGGCGCATCCCCGCGACGGCGTGACGGACGGTCTCGGCGATGGAGGCGGCCACGCCCGGGCCGGCTCCGGGCAGGAGGCAGGCGAATTCCTCCCCGCCGAGACGCCCGAACGCGGCACCGACGGGCAGGACCTGGCGGGCGGCGGCGCAGAAGCCGACCAGCACCGCGTCGCCGACCGCGTGCCCGAAGGTGTCGTTGACCCGCTTGAAGTGGTCGAGGTCGAACAGCAGCAGGGCGGCGGGTCCGGCGGCCAGGATGCGGCGGGCCTCGCCCGCGAGCGCCCGGCGGTTGGCGATGCCGGTGAGCGGGTCGGTCTCGGCGGCATGGCGCTGCTCCGCCTCGAGCCGCTCCTTGGCCATCGCCATGAACAGGACCGCGACCGCCACCGTGTAGAGCAGGGCGATGAAGCACAGGACGGCGACCCAGAACGGATCGGTCGGCGTGCCGACCAGCGGCGCCGGCAGGACGAGGGTGGCGGGGATCCGCGCCCAGGCCATCAGCCCCTCGCTGGCGAGGAGGATCGCCGCCGGAGCCCGCGACGGCAGCCGCTCGCCGCGATGGTGCCACAGGGTGCGGGCGGCGAGCGCGCAGTACAGCCCGGCCACCGCCGAGGCCAGGATCACCCGCGCACCCAGCGAGGCGTAGAACGGCGGCACCAGGCAGGCGGCGAGCCAGAGTGCGGCGCCCGCACCGGTTTGCCAGCCGGTGACCCGGCGTCCCTCGAACGAGCGGGCGCCGGCCCAGATCAGCCCGAAGGCCAGCAGCATCGCGGCGTTGGCGAAGCCGATCGAGATCCAGTCCGGGATGTGGCCGCGCAGGCCGAACAGCACGACAGCGGCCGCGCCGACGATCTGGGCGGCGCCCAGGAAGCCGAGGGCCAGGGTCCGGCGGGCCTGCGACCACGACAGGAGATAGAGCCCGCCCATCACCACCATCACGAAGATGGTCACGGTCACGAGGGTCGGCGCGTCCAGCTTCATCCCACCGCGCCCTGCCCGACCTCGATTCGGCGTTCGACCCTAGCACGCTCCTGTATCCGAGTGTTGCTGATTCGGGGCCCTGCAACCCCCAAACGGGGGGCGTGCGGAATTTTCTCTCGGCCTGCGGGCCTATCCGGCCAGCCTCCGGAAGCGCCAGGCCACGCGGGTGCCGTCGCCGACCGTGAGGTGGAGCACGATCTGCTCGGTGCGGCGGGCGCCGTTGAGGGCGGCGAAGAACACGCTCTCCTCGATCACCGGGTCGATCTCGTCGGCCTCGAACAGCCACGGCGCCCCGGCCCCGGCGAGACGCACGCCGCGCCCCTCCCGGCTCGCCCGCACGCTCGGGTGGAGATGGAAGCGGATCGCCGCCTCGACGGGCTCGCGGCGTACCTTCGCCTCGTGGGCACCGCTGGCGCGCACGAACCCGTCATGGCCCTCCAGCAGGGCGCCGTCGGGGTGGAGGCGCCAGCGCCGCTCGTGCAGCAGGCCCAGCACCGGGGCGTAGCCGTCGTGCCGGGCGGCCAGCACGTCGACGCCCGCCGCGTCGGTGCCGCGCTCGACCGTGACCTCGCCGGGCCCGCGCACGACGATCGAGCCCATCCGGGCCTTGAGCCAGGCGGCCAGGGGGTGGATCAGCCCCGCCTGCTTCATGCCGAGGAAACGGCAGGAGGAACTGTCGGCGAGACAGGCGGTCGAATGGGCGGCCGTGGTGCGGGCGAGCTCGCGCAGCTCCTCGCCGGTGGCCGGCATGCCGCAATTGACCACCAGCCGCTGCGGCCCGCAGGACAGCTCGAACGACAGGCAGCCGGCACCCGCCCGGGCCGAGAAGGCCGGCGGCGGCGCGGGCCCGACATCGGCGACCACGAGGGTGCCGCCCCCGCCCTCCAGGCGGGAATAGCCCGAATGGGGCGCATGCATCAGCGGCCGGGCCAGCGCCCCGTCATAGACCAGCAGGGTCGCGAGCTGGTCGGCGGCGGTCGCCCCCATGCCGTTGTGGTGCCCGAGCGAGGCGTCGCCGTGGCGCAGCAGCCGCAGGAGCGGCAGCATCCGGTCGACGGCGTTGAGCAGCGCCTCCGGCGGGGCGATGTCGCGGCTCAGGAAGCTCTGGCGCAGGGGCAGCAGGTCGAGGAGGAGGTCCTTGGCGAAGCCCGGATCGCGGCTGCGATGGCCGCCATCGGGCAGGATCTGGCGGGTCAGCTCGCGGTGGAGGAGCCGCGTGCCCCGGCGCAGGACCGGATCGAACCCCTCGCAGCACAGGCCCGCATAGGCGAGCGCCACGGCGGCCAGCAGCCGGTCGCCAGGCAGGATGCCGCGGCGCAGCGCCCGGTCGAGGGCGTGGGTGCAGCGGCCGATCTGGCGCAGGAAGGCCTGGTAGAAGGCGTGGTCGGCGCCCTCCAGCACCAGGGGCGACTGGCTGAGCAGGGAGATCAGCCGACGCGCCACCACGGCCGGGCGCTCGGCCAGGTCGCGGTCGCCGCGGCCGGCCATGAAATCCTGCACGAAGGCGCGGGCGTTCGAGCGGGAGAGCGCGCTCTCGGCGGCGCGCAGGTGGCGCAGCCAGCCGAAGCCGTAGAGCTGCTCGCCCCATTCGGGCGAGGGCGGCGCGAAATCGAACGGCGAGCGCCCGCCGGTGGCGAGCGCCCGGCCGGCGAACACGAACAGGCCGGCATAGATGTCGGCCGCGATGGTGGCGTCGCTGGTGCGCAGATCCTGCGGCGCGATCACGAGGCCGGTCGGGCGCAGCCGCGTCAGCCCTGAGGGACGCGAGGTCGCGCGCACCGCGGCGCGGCGCAGGGAACGCCCGGCGGCGCGCCCGACGAGCCGGTAGAACCGCCAGCGGTCAGGCCCCCAACCCACGCCACCTCCTGCCCGGCCGCCGCCCCGCGGCGCCGGCCCCCGTCAAGGAATGGTCAAGGATCATCGTGGGGTCAAACCGCCGAGTCGCGCCGTGAACAGGGATTCCGGTCGGGCCGCCGCGTCCGGGCCCTCACGCGTCCCGGCGCTCCAGGCGGACGGCGTAGAACCCGTCGAGGCCGCCGCGGCTGCGCGGGCCGTCGCCGTCCTCGCCGGGCCAGTGCGACGGCAGGGTGCGCAGGTCGCCGCTCGCCGAGACGAGAGCGGAATCGCCCGCCTCCTCGGCGGTGACCGGGCGACGCGCGAAGGCCGGGTTGCGCTTGAGGAACGCCTCGGCCTGGGCCTCGCCCTCCTCCGGCTCCAGCGAGCAGGTGCAGTAGACGAGGCGCCCGCCCGGACGGACGAGCCGGGCGGCCTTGTCGAGGAGCCGGCGCTGGAGCGCGACGAGGCGCAGGAGGTCGTCCTCGCGCTTGCCCCAGGCGACGTCGGGGTGGCGGCGCAGGGTGCCGGTGGCGCTGCACGGCGCATCGAGCAGCACCGCGTCGAAGAGCCGGGCCTCCGACAGCGTCAGGGCGTCGGCCGCCAGGACCTCCGCGCTCAGGCCGAGGCGGGCGAGGTTCTCCGTCAGGCGGCGCAGGCGCGCCGCCGAGCGGTCGACCGCCAGCACCTCGGCACCGGCGGCGGCGAGCTGGGCGGTCTTGCCGCCTGGGGCGGCACAGAGGTCGGCGACCTGCTCGCCCGGCCGCACGCCGAGGAGGTGGGCCGGCAAGGCCGCGGCGGCGTCCTGGACCCAGAAGGCGCCCTCGGCGAAGCCCGGCAGCTCCGGCACGGGCGTGCGGGCATCGTCGAGGCGCAGGCTGCCGGCGCCGGGCAGGCGCCGGCCGACGAGCCCCTCGGGAACCGGCATGCCGGGGCGCAGCGTCAGGTCGAGCCCGGCCCCGCGGGCATTGGCGGCGGCGATCGCCCGAGCTGTCTCCTCACCGTAGGCGGCGACCCAGCGCCTGGCCAGCCAGGCGGGCGTGTTGAGGCGCAGCGGCTCGGCGTCGCCCTCCTGGCGGATCGCGTCGCGCTCGCGGGCGATCCGGCGCAGGACCGCGTTGGCGAGGCCAGCGAGGTGCTGCAGGCCGGGCTCGGACTTGGCGAGGCGCACCGAGAGGTCGACGGCGGCGTGGTCCTGGACGTTGAGGTAGAGGATCTGCGCCGCGCCGGTGGCGAGCAGGGCCACGAGGCCCGGCTGGTCCTCCGGCAGGCCCTTGGCCAGGCGCGCGTGCAGCGCGTGGCGGATCACCCCGAAATGCCGGAACGTGGCGGCGGCGATGGCGCGGGCGAGCCCCGCATCCTGGGGCGGCAGGGCGGCGCGCTGGGCCGCCGGCTCGATCGCGTCGTCGAGCGCGGTACCGCGGTTCTTGCCGATGAGGTCCGCCACGATGTCCCAGGCGAGGTGCCGCGCCGGCAATCCGGCGACCGCGTTGTTCACTCCGTCCATCCTCACTCCACCGCGCCGGGGCGGGCTGTCGCCCCTCTCCCGGCCTTGACGCTGCCGCCCGTGCCCTCCACCTCCGGGGAACGACGCGGCCTTTGGGCCGGGGTTGGCATCCGGCCGCCCGAGATGCAAGCGCCGCGACGGCCCCGGACCCGGCCGCCGTCCCTTTCGAACCTGCGAGAACCGACCGATGAGCGACAGCGAGGCCCCTTCCCCCGAGCCGGTCGCGAGCGAGGCCAAGGTCCTGTCGCCGGCCGCGCAGCGCGCCCTGGCGGAGGCCGAAGCGCGCCGCGCGGCGATCGACGCCCACGCCGCCGAGATCCGCAGCGAGCGCGAGATCAACGGGCGCGGCGGCCTGGAGCCGGTGCGCTACGACGACTGGGAGGTGAAGGGCCTGGCGTCGGACTTCTGACCGGATCGTTCGAGGAGACGCGACGATGGGCTTGCTCGACGGCCTGCTCGGCCATGGCAGCGACGCGGCGCCGGAGGCGGTGGCGCAGGAACTCGACGGGATGCTGGTCCCGGGCGAGACCGTGCAGGTCGCCTTCCGGGTGATCCGCGACCTGATGGTCTTCACCGACCGGCGGTTGATCCTGGTCGACAAGCAGGGCGTGACCGGCCGCAAGGTCTCCTACCTCACGGTGCCGTACCGGGCGATCACCTCGTTCTCGGTCGAGAATGCCGGCAGCTTCGACATGGATTCGGAGCTGACGATCTGGGTCTCGGGCCGGCCCGACCCGATCACCCGTACCCTCAAGCGCGGCGCCGATATCCGCGGCATCCAGCGGGCGATCGCCGCGACCCTGCGCTGAGTGCGCGGGGCGGGAACGCCGCCCCTTCCGTTCCGTTGGGGTCGCGAAGCGTCCCCGACAGGAGCAGGACCATGGGCGACACGACGATCAAGAAGGTGTCCGGCGGGCAATCGCCGCAGGGGCCGGACGGCCAGCGCTACCTCGCCTCCGGCAAGCACGTCGCGATGCGGCTGTGGGTCGACGAGCCGCCGACCGACGACAAGCCGAGCGCGGCCCGCGACTACGAGACCGTCGGCTACGTCGTGTCCGGAAGGGCCGAGCTGGTGGTCGAGGGCCAGACCGTGCGGCTGGAGCCCGGCGATTCCTGGCTGGTGCCGGCGGGCGCCGAGCACACCTACCGCATCCTCGAGAGCTTCACCGCCGTCGAGGCGACCTCGCCGCCCGCGCAGGTGCACGGGCGCGAGGGCTGAGCCGCCTCAGCGCGTCACCACCACGGTGGTCCCGACCTGGACGCGGCCGTACAGGTCGGCGACATCCTGGTTGTACATCCGGATGCAGCCGTAGGACGCGAAGGTGCCGATCGAGCCGGGCCGGTTGGTGCCGTGGATCGCGTACTCGCCCCGGTCGAGGGTCAGCGCCGCCACGCCCATCGGGTTGCTCGGCGAGCCGCCGGCGATCACCTCCGGCAGGCGGGGATTGTCCCGCTTCACCTCGTCGGGCGGCGACCAGGCCGGCCGCAGGTACTTTCCGTCGATGCGGGCGTAGCCGGTCCATTGCTTGCCGGCCTTGCCGACCGCGACGGGATAGCGGATCGCCGTCCCGTCGCCGTTGACGAAGTAGAGCCGCCGCTCGGCCGTGCGCACCACCACCGTGCCGGCTTCCACCGCCGCCGCGTCGAAGGCGACCAGTTCCCGCGCCGCGGCCGGTCCGGCCGCCAGCATCGCCGCGACGAACGCCGCCGCGGCCCATCCACTCTGCTTGTGCATCCCTGCGGTCCTCGAGCGTGACCTTATTCAGCCAAGCGACAATCCGCCGGGAAACCTGTCGTTCCGGTTGGCAAAGATGATTGCCGGAGGGTGAAGGACCGTCCGGCGCGCGGGAGCGTTAAGGGGCGGTTCGCGGGATCGCTCGAGATCGCCGCGACCGGGATCGCCGCGATGCCGTCATCGGCGGTTTTCGACGATTCGCGGGGTTCGGCTCACACCACCCGCAGCGGCTTCTCTAGCACCCGCAGCACCTGGGCGAGGTCGTGCCCGCGCTTCAGGATGCGCCCGGTATCGGCGATCACCGCGTAGGCGCCCTGGCGGCGGGCGAGGCGTGGGTCCTTCTCGATGCGGTAGAGCGGCCGCTCCGAGGTGCGGCGGTGGATGGCGAACACCGCCTTCTCGCGGTTGAAGTCCATCGTGTAGTCCCGCCATTCCCCCTCGGCGACCATGCGGCCGTAGAGGTTCAGGATGATCCGCAACTCGTCGCGATGGAACGACACCTGCGGCGGCACGGCCCGGGGGAAGGGCACGACATGCGCACCGGACTGAGAACCGGCGCTCCGGCTATCGGCAGTCTCTCCCTCGCTCATCGCTTCTCCTGCCTGTCAGGGTGATTCGCCCGCCGGGGCGATCCGCGCGGCCAGGCCACGAGGATCAGATCGGGCGACGGGTGGTGAGCCGGCGCACGGCCCGCCTCACGCCATGATGGGAGTCCCAAAACCCTGCCGCAAGGGTTGCGCCGGGGCGACACAGGGCCGGTATCGCGCCGGAGCGGGGTGAAAAACCCGCTCCGGGCGGCCCGTTCGGTCACGGAAATGCCCGAATCACGCCCTGCGCCGGCCTCGAAGCGCGCGCAAGACGGTGCCGACCTCTCGGCCCGGTCCGTCGGCCGCCATGGCGGCGGCGGGCGGGGCAACCTCCTGAGGTTTCGAGACCCAAACGACTTCAGGGCCGCCTCCTCGGAGCGCGGTCCCTTTTTTGCGCAGGGCCTCGCCGGCACCGGCCCTAAGGCTGCATCCACATCTGCGCGGCGAGCGCGCGGGCGCGGGTGACGCGGATGTGGTCGAGGGTCCAGAACCCGATCGCCAGGGTTCCGGCCAGGAGCCCGATCGGCAGCGCGAGCGCCAGGAAACGGTTCTGCCGCGGCGGCGTGGTCATGAATCCTCCTCGTCTCGGGCACTGTCTGCCGACGACGCGGGGACCGGTTCGTCGGCAGACAATGCGGCACAATCAAAGACCTCGAAGCGGTGTCCGGTAGGAGTACGATCGAGCCCGCCTCTCGGCGCGCCGGAGCTACCACGAAAACGCCGCTCGGCGTGTGTCCCATGGCGTAGGGTGCCGGATACGGGTCTCCCGGTCCCGGGAGGGATTTCGTAACCACGATTGCCGCAGACCTCGCGCATGCGCCCGTTCGATGCCCGCCACGCCGCCCGCTATCCCGTCCTCATCGGCTGCGACGAGGTCGGCCGCGGCGCGCTCTGCGGCCCGGTGATCGTGGCGGCGGTGCATTTCGACCCCGCCGCCCTGCCCCCCGACCTGCTCGAGGCCCTGGACGACAGCAAGCGCCTCGACGCTCCCACCCGCGAGCGTCTGGCGCCGCGGATCATGGAGGCCGGGCGCGTCGCGCTCGCCGGCGGCTCCCGCGACCTGATCGACCGGATCAACGTGCGCGCCGCCACCCTCGACGCGATGCGCCGGGCGGTGATGCGGCTCGGCATCGACGCGACGGTGGCGGTGGACGGGCGCGACGTCCCCCCCGGCCTGCCCCTGCCCTGCCGGGCTTACGTCGGGGGCGACCGGCTGGTGCCCCAGATCGCCGCCAGTTCCATCGTCGCCAAGGTGGTGCGCGACCGTCTGATGCGGGCGCTCGCCCGGCGCCACCCGGCCTATGCCTGGGAGCGCAACGTCGGCTACGGCACCGCCGCGCACCGGGCCGCGATGGCGAGCCTCGGCGTGACCCGCCACCACCGCCTCAGCTTCAAGTCGCGCGCCTCCTAGCGGGGCGCATGCGCCCTCCGCGCTTCCGCTTCCCGCATGGTGCGTCGTAAGCTGGCGCGACGCGCACGGGCCGAAGCCCGGCGCCACCAGGGAGGACAGGCCGCGTGACCACCAAGAGCCGGAGGGCTGCCCGATGAGGCCGATGTCGCGCCGGGTGATGAACCTCGCCCATTCGCTCACCCAGGCCGCCGCGCGTCACCCGGACCGCCCCGCCATCGTGTGGGGCGAGCGGAGCTGGACGTGGCGCGCCTTCGACGCCCGGGTCTCGGCCCTGGCGGCGGCGCTCCGGGCCCGCGGGATCGCCAAGGGCGACCGCCTGCTGGTGCATGCCCGCAACGGCAACGCCATCCTGGAGATCATGTACGCGGCGTTCCGGCTCGGCGCCGTGTTCGTGCCGACGAATTTCCGGCTGATGCCGGGCGACGTGTCGTACCTCGCGAGCCAGTCGGGCGCGACCGCCTTCCTGTGCCACGCCGACTATCCCGAGCACGTCGCGGCGGTGCGGGAGGCCTGCCCGTCGCTGCGCCACGTCGTCGTCATCGGCGAGGGACCGGCCGAGGGCGAGGCCTACGAGGCCGTGGTGGCCTCCGGCGAGGGGCAGAGAATCGCCGACGAGGGCGTCGAGCACGACGACCCGTGCTGGTTCTTCTACACCTCCGGCACCACCGGCAAGCCGAAAGCCGCGGTGCTGACCCACGGCCAGATGGCCTTCGTCGTCACCAACCACCTCTGCGACCTGATGCCCGGCACGGCCGCGGAGACCGACGCCTCGCTGGTCGTGGCGCCGCTCTCGCACGGGGCCGGGGTGCACGCGGTGGCGCAGGTCGCCCGCGCGGTGACCTCGGTCCTGCCGGGCTCCGAGCGTTTCGACGCAGCGGAGGTCTGGGGGCTGGTGGCGCGCCACCGCGTCACCAACATGTTCACCGTGCCGACGATCCTGAAGATGATGGTCGAGCACCCGGCGGTCGACGCCAACGACCATTCGTCCCTGCGCTACATCATCTATGCCGGCGCCCCGATGTACCGCGAGGACCAGAAGCGGGCCCTGCGCAGCCTCGGCAAGGTGATCGTGCAGTATTTCGGTCTCGGCGAGGTGACCGGCAACATCACGGTGCTGCCCCCCGCCCTGCACGAGGCGGAGGACGGGCCGGCGGTGAAGATCGGCACCTGCGGCTTCGAGCGCACCGGGATGCAGGTGCAGATCCAGGACGGCGAGGGCCGCGAGGTCGGCCCGGGCGAGACCGGCGAGATCTGCGTCTGCGGCCCCGCCGTGTTCGCCGGCTACTGGGAGAACCCGAAGGCCAATGCGGAGGCCTTTCGTGACGGCTGGTTCCGCACCGGCGACCTCGGCTACCTCGATGCCGAGCGCTTCCTGTACATCACGGGACGGGCCTCCGACATGTACATCTCGGGCGGCTCGAACATCTATCCCCGGGAGATCGAGGAGAAGATTCTCGCCCATCCGGCGGTGGCGGAGACGGCGGTGCTCGGCGTGCCGGACCCGACCTGGGGCGAGATCGGCATCGCGGTCTGCGTCCCTCGCGAGGGCATGGCGCTCTCCGAGGAGGACGTGATGGCGTTCCTGTTCGACAAGGTCGCCCGCTACAAGCTGCCCCGCCGGGTCATCCTGCGCGAGTCGCTGCCGAAATCCGGCTACGGCAAGATCACCAAGAAGATGGTGCGGGAGGAACTGGAAGCCGCCGGCCTCCTCGGCGAGAGGGCGCAGGGGTGAGCGACGCGAGCCCGATGCATCCCGGCTTCGCCGCCCTGGCGCAGCCGGGCCCGGCCCGGCCCGAGCGCTGGCTCGCCGCCGGCGGTCCTCTCCTCCACCACGTCGTCGATCTGGCGCCGGGTCGGACGCTTCTCGACGCCGTTGCCGGACCGCTCGTCGCGGCCGGCATGCGGGGCGGCGTGGTGCATCTCACGGGCGGGGGATTCTCTCCCTTCGCCTACGTGATGCCGGCGCTCTCGGCCGATCCGCGTTTCGCCGCCTATTACAGCGAGACGTACCGGCCCGGCGGCACGACCGTGCTGGAGCGCGCGAGCGCCACCTTCGGCGCGCGGGACGGCGCGCCGTTCCTGCACGTCCACGGCACCTGGATCGAGCCGGACGGCCGCCGCCGCGCCGGCCACCTGCTGCCGGCGGAGGTCGTGGTCGCGGAGGCGGTCCGGGCCGAGGCCTGGGGGACGGCGGACGCGGCCTGGCGGGTCCTGCCGGATGCCGAGACCAATTTCTCGCTGTTCACCCCCGTCCCCGCCGGTGACGGGCAGGCCGGCTGCGTCCTCCTGAAGATCCAGCCGAACGAGGAGATCCACGCGGCCATCGACGCGGCGTGCCGGACGCACGGGCTCTCGGCCGCGCGGGTGCGCGGCATCGGCAGCATCGTGCGGCCCACCTTCGCCGACGGCCGGGTGATCCCGACCGATGCCAGCGAGGTGCTGATCCGCGACGGGACCGTGCGCGACGGGGTGGCGCGGCTCGACATCGCGGTGGTGGATGTCGCGGGCGGCATCCACGAGGGCATCCTGCGCCGCGGCGCCAACGCCGCCTGCATCACGTTCGAGCTGTGCCTGACGGCGGAGTGAAGCCGTCGCGGTCGACGGCATAGACGTGGACCGGCTCGTCCCGGTTCCGGGCCGGCGCGTGGATGACCTCCTCGCGCCGGCCCGGAAC
>NZ_JTHF01000013.1 GCF_001043895.1 Methylobacterium indicum | reverse complement strand
CTCCCGCCCACGGGCGGGAGAACCGGGACAGCGGGGACAAGCCCGGCCCTCGGGCTTGACTTGTTCCCACTTTGTTCCAGCATGGCGGGGTCCGCGACGCGAGTCGCGGGCCCCGCCTTCGTTTCGGGAGCCGGCAACGGTTCTCCGGGCAAGGCGCGGTTCAGCAAGGTTTGGTCAAGGATGCCGGTGCGATGGTCGCCGCAGCGGCTATGATCTGACACTCGGACCCCGCGTCACCCCTCTCGCCCGGAGCCCCGCCGGATGGCCATCCCCAGCACCCTGACGGCGAACCTCGAGCCGGTGCAGCAGGAATACCGCGTCGCCCCCCACAACATCGACGCCGAGCAGGCGCTCCTCGGCGCGATCCTGGTCAACAACGACGCGTTCTACCGGGTCTCGGACTTCCTGCTCCCCGAGCACTTCATGGAGGAGGTGCACCGGCGGATCTACGAGGTGTCGATCACGCTGATCAAGGCCGGCAAGCTCGCGAGCCCGATCACCCTCAAGACCTATCTGGGCGACGCCGACCTCGGCGGCCTCACCGTCGGCCAGTACCTCGCGCGCCTCGCCGCCGAGGCCTCGACGGTCATCAATTCCGAGCATTACGGCCGGACGATCTACGACCTGGCGCTCCGCCGCCGGCTCATCACCATCGGCGAGGACCTGGTCAACGGCGCCTACGAGGCCCCGGTCGAGACCTCGCCGCGCGAGCAGATCGAGGCGACCGAGCGCCGGCTCTACGAGCTCGCCGAGACCGGCAAGTACGACGGCGGCTTCCAAAAATTCTCCGACGCCCTGACGGCGGCGGTCGACATGGCGGCCAAGGCCTACCAGCGCGAAGGCCGCCTCTCGGGCATCGCCACCGGCCTGTCCGACCTCGACGCCAAGATGGGCGGCCTGCAGGCCTCGGACCTGATCATCCTGGCCGGGCGCCCCGGCATGGGCAAGACCTCGCTCGCCACCAACATCGCGTTCAACATCGCCAAGGCCTATGTCGGCGAGAAGCAGCCGGACGGATCGATCGCGACCAAGAACGGCGGCATCGTCGGCTTCTTCTCCCTCGAAATGTCGGCCGAGCAGCTCGCGACCCGCATCATCGCCGAGCAATCGGGCGTCGCCTCCTACAAGATCCGCCGCGGCGACATCCGGCCCGAGGAGTTCTACAAGATCACCGACGCCGCCCGGGACATGCAGACGATTCCGTTCTACATCGACCAGACCGGCGGGATCTCCATCGCCCAGCTCGCGGCGCGGGCCCGCCGGCTCAAGCGCCAGCGCGGCCTCGACCTGCTCGTCGTCGACTACCTCCAGCTCCTGTCGGGCTCGTCCAAGAAGGGCGACAACCGGGTGCAGGAGATGACCGAGATCACCACCGGCATGAAGGCCCTGGCCAAGGAACTGGCGGTGCCGATCATCGCCTTGTCGCAGCTCTCGCGCCAGGTCGAGGCCCGCGACGACAAGCGGCCTCAGCTCTCGGACCTGCGCGAATCGGGCTCGATCGAGCAGGACGCCGACGTGGTGATGTTCGTGTTCCGCGAGGAATACTACGTGAAGAACAAGAAGCCGCGCGAGGGCACGGAAGAGTTCTTCACCTGGGAGGCCGAGATGAACCGCGTCTACGGCAAGGCCGAGGTGATCCTGGGCAAGCAGCGCCACGGCCCCACCGGCATGGTCGAGCTGCAATTCGACGCCGAGATCACCCGGTTCTCGAACCTCGCCCAGACCGACCGGCTGCCTGACACCTTATAATATCGCCGCTTTCTAGGAGGTAAAAAGCAAGCAGCATGGATGATTAATCCATGCTGCTTTGGGTAATTTTTATTTTTTTATACGTCAAGTGCCTCACGAATTTCGGCTCGGCCGGTTTCCGTGAACCGAAATTCCATATTTTTGAATTTGCTTAGTATTACCCCGTTCAGGTGCCGGTACTTTCCTAGGTGCATCGCGGCGTACCAAACCAAAGCACCGCGTTGCATGGGAAAAATTGTTGAAAAAAATTTAACTAAAAACTTTGCCATATATAAATCTCTGTTATTTATTTTATCTTTGTTTCCAAATGTTTTTTTCAACTCTTTTATAGATTGATTTGCAAATTTTGCTTTATCAAAATCATATTCTTTTGACAAAGCAAAATTTAAATGAGGATAATCAATTAAATATTTCATAAATAAAACTAGTCTCTCTTCTTGTCTTGGTGATTTTCTTATTTGGGCTACTAGTTGCGAAAGCCGTACGCGTTCCTGCCGCGGCACCTCTTTAATGTCTGATAGAATATCATTATCTAATGTAGGAACTGAACTAAAATCTTCATTCTGCAAGCACGGATCAAATTGATCATTAATAAGCTGTATGATCGAGGCTGTTTTTACGGCATCATATGATGAATCGCTCAACGCTTTTACATCAATTTGGATTTTACCATCTTCAATCCAAGCGCTTATATTTAGCTTATTAGCTATTATATGATTTGCTGCCTTCCAATCTGGGGCGAGTGCGATCAGTACGTCCCAAAACGCAGATCTCAACACCGACCCTTCATGATAAAAAGAAGCTGCAGACTCTCCTATGGTATCTCTCAAATGTTGACGCATTTTTGCGCGAGCGTACTTTTTATATTGAGGCGTGCCTGAGATTTCTGCGATTTGCTGCAATATGGCAGGATTGTTTTCGTATTTGTTCATCAATGGTACGATTTTTGATTGAACGTCTCCAAGCTCGCTTATTATAATTTTGGACTCGCTTCTGAAAACAAAAATCAAACTATCTGTATCTATATGATTTTCACTATCAAATTTTATAAGATCAGATTGAATGATGCCATCTAATTTTCTATATTTTGAGACTTTATTTGTGAATACATCAGGTATCTGTATGAAATAATCGTTCGGATTTGCTCTGAGTGAGAAGACGGGAAGACAGAAACCATCCCCTCCCTGATAAGGGATGAATCCGAATAAATTGTGTTTTTGAGATGATTTCATTATATAATCCCCTTTATCTTGTAAAAATCCTTTACTGACGCCTCAACCAGACTATGATAATGCTCTGGATGCTTTCCTGGCACGAAATCATACGTCAATATGTCAACGCCCTTGGCATGCAGGCTGCTCAACCAAGGAGCCTTTTTGTCATCGCCCCAATGTGTATGCGGCACAACCAGAGCCAGAAGATTGTTTTCGATTTTTATGTCTTCCGAAAATATAATCTCAATGCTGTGAATTCTATCATCCGGCTCATTTCTACCAAATGACGTAATCAGATGCAAATAGGCTCGGGCATGATGTTCCCAAGCTTCTGCTGTCGTTTCTACCGAGAAGCTCGCGGGGAATCTTCCATCAATGTAGCGTATGGCATCCCCAAATGTTGCACTAATAAGCTTATTTGGGCGCGATATGTCTTTCTCCAGCAAAAAATCTTCTATATCCATCTCGTCCGTTAGGATGTGTGAATACAGCCTTTTTGCAAACGCACCCGTATCGAAAGCGAAAATCGCCTTTGCCTTATTTATTAATTCTGCTTTAAATATGAAACAAAATGGGCATGCCGCTTCTAATTTTACGATGTCTTTATCATTCAACCTGTATGCCGGCTTTCCATAAAATAAGTAAGCCACAGATTGGTCGAAGACAAAGTCTTTGTCTACCTTAATTACTCCGCATTCTACTATATCATCGGCGCCTATACCCCTGGTAATATGTGTTAATGGTAGAATTCTAGAATCGGATGGAGAATGTTTGTCTACCCACGCTCGAAAGCCTTTCCGTCCCCCGATAAATTTTGCCATTTTACTCACCGCAGAGGTTTTGTGAGTACGAACTATATCATCGCGAGAGTTGCTGCCAGCACATTTAGATCTTGGGGCGAAAAACATAGTCGATTTTGTAATCAGAGATATATCATAGATAAACAAAATACAATTTTTGTAAAAATATATATATGATATTTTAAAAAATATTGCAACAAGAAGATTTTTATGTATTTATTGACAATGATCTTGAGGCGACCTAAAAAATCGGCATGACGAGCGCGAATCCTCTCGGCCATGGCGGCCGCCTGACCATCGACCTGTCGGCCCTGCGGGCGAACTGGCGCCGCCTCGCGCAAGAGGCTCAATGCCCCGAGACCGCCGCGGTCATAAAGGCCGATGCCTATGGGTGCGGGATCGCCCGGGCCGCGCCCGCCCTGTGGGCCGAGGGCTGCCGCACCTTCTTCGTCGCGCACCTGTCCGAGGGCTTGAGCGCACGGGCCGCCCTGCCCGAGGCCGCGATCTACGTGCTGAACGGCTTTCCGCCGGGCAGCGCACCGGCCTACCGGGAGGCCGGCCTGCGCCCCGTGCTCGGCTCGCGCGAGGAAGTGGCCGAGTGGGCGGGTGCGAACCGCGCCGAGGGCACGATCCGCCCGGCGGCGCTCCACGTCGATACCGGCATGAACCGCCTCGGCCTGTCGGTGCCGGAGGGTCTGGCCCTCGCCGGCGACCCGGTCGTGGCGCAAGCCGGTATCGATCTCCTGATGAGCCACCTCGTCAGCGCCGAGGTCGAGCACGATCCCCTCACCGACCATCAGGCCGCCGAGTTCGCCCGGGTGCGCGCCGCCTATCCGGGGATCCGGGCCTCGTTGGCCAATTCCTCCGGCGATTTCCTGGCCTCCTGCCGCACCGACCTGGCGCGTCCGGGCTACGCCCTCTACGGCGGCAATCCGCGGCCGGGGCGCGACAACCCGATGCGGCCGGTGGTGCGGCTCGAGGCCGGCATCCTCCAGGTCCGCGAGGTCGCCTCCGGCGACACCGCCGGCTACAACGCCCGCTGGACCGCCCCGGGACCGCGGCGCCTCGCCACCCTGTCGCTGGGCTACGCCGACGGCTATCCGCGCGCCTCGACCGGCCGCGGCGAGGCGGTGGTCGGCGGCGTGCGCTGCCCCTTCGTCGGCAACGTCTCGATGGACCTGATCATCCTCGACGTCACCGAGGCGCCCGCCGACGCCGTGCGCCGGGGTGCACCCGCGACGCTGATCGGCGACGGGCTCGACCTCGACACGGTAGGGCTCCATGCCGGCACGATCGGCTACGAGATCCTGACCGGGCTCGGGCGGCGCTATGCGCGGGTCTACCGGGACTGACATTCTCCGGGCCATCCCGGGGCTCGCCGAGCGGACACGGGATGCCGTCGAGGGTATGAGCCACCTCGAGCGGGACGGGGGCACCTTCGAAACTCCGGTACGGCTTCGCTGCGGCCCAGGCATTCCGCCTCTTTCGAAAAGGCGGTTTTGCTCGCGCCCGGTTGGCGCTAGGCTCCCGCCCGGGAATGCCGGGGCCGAAGACCCCGGCGACGGGAGGTTTCGCGCATGGACTTCACCCTCTCCGAGCGGCAGCGCCACTGGCGCGACCGGGTCCGGGCCTTCATGGACGAGCACGTCCGTCCGGCGGTGCCGACCTACAAGGCCGAGATGGAGGCCTTCGGCGCCGATCGCTGGCAGCCGGTGCCGGTGATCGAGCGGCTGAAGCCCAAGGCCCGCGAGGCCGGGCTGTGGAACCTCTTCCTGCCGCCCTCGGCCGAGCACGACGACGGCGATTTCCGCGGCGCTGGCCTCACCAACCTCGATTACGCGCTCTGCGCCGAGGAGATGGGCCGGATCCAGTGGGCCTCCGAGGTGTTCAACTGCTCGGCGCCGGATACCGGCAACATGGAGGTGCTGCACCGCTACGGCACCAAGGCGCAGAAAGAACGCTGGCTCATCCCCCTCATGGCCGGCGAGATCCGCTCGGCCTTCCTGATGACCGAGCCGGACGTGGCCTCGTCGGACGCCACCAACATCGAGACCAAGATCCGCCGCGATGGCGACCATTACGTGATCAGCGGCCGCAAATGGTGGTCCTCGGGCGTCGGCGATCCGCGCTGCGCCGTCGCCATCGTGATGGGCAAGACCGACACCAGCGCCCCCCTGCACCAGCAGCAATCGCAGATCCTGGTGCCCCTCGACACCCCCGGGATCGAGGTGGTGCGGATGCTGCCGGTCTTCGGCTACGACGACGCGCCGCACGGCCATGCCGAGGTGATCCTCAACGACGTCCGGGTGCCGGCCGAGAATCTTTTGCTCGGCGAGGGCCGCGGTTTCGAGATCGCGCAGGGGCGCCTCGGCCCGGGGCGCATCCACCATTGCATGCGCACCATCGGCGTCGCCGAGGAGGCGCTGGAGAAGATGGCCAAGCGCCTGCTGACCCGCGTCGCCTTCGGCAAGCGCATCGCCGACCATTCGGTCTGGGAGCAGCGCATCGGCGAGGCCCGCACCGACATCGAGATGACCCGCCTGCTCTGCCTCAAGGCGGCGGACATGATGGACAAGGTCGGCAACAAGGGCGCCAAGCTCGAGATCGCGATGATCAAGGTCGCGGCCCCCCGCATGGCGCTGAAGATCATCGACGACGCGATCCAGGCCCATGGTGGCGCGGGCGTCAGCAGCGATGCCGGCCTCGCCTATTCCTATGCCCGCATCCGCACGCTGCGCCTCGCCGACGGGCCGGACGAGGTCCATAACCGCTCGATCGCCCGGCTGGAGCTGGCGCAATACGGCAACCGCGAGCGCCCGAAGGCGTAGCGGAAGATCGTCCGCGCGGAGGCCGCGTTCGGGAGAACGGGCTCCCCGCAGGGGCGGTAAAAAAGCACGACGATGCTTTTGACGGCGCGGAAGCGGTCTCCGATACTTGGGGTCGACCGCGCCGTCTTCATGACTGGCGCCGGCTCTTCTTCACCATGGACGAGCGAGGATCCGCCATGACGCAGCACAATCCCGAGCCGATCCGCTTCGCCTATTGGGTGCCGAACGTCTCCGGCGGCCTCGTCATCAGCAAGATCCCCCAGCGCACGAGCTGGGACGCCGACTACAACCGCGAGCTGGCACGGATCGCCGAGCGGGCCGGCTTCGACTACGCCCTGACCCAGATCCGGTTCACCGCCGGCTACGGCGCCGAATACCAGCACGAATCGGTCGCGTTCAGCCACGCGCTGCTCGCCGCCACCGAGCGGTTGAAGGTCATCGCTGCGCTCCTGCCCGGGCCGTGGAACCCGACGCTGGCGGCCAAGCAGGTGGCGACGATCTCGCAGCTCACCGGAGGGCGCATCGCCGTCAACATCGTCAGCGGCTGGTTCTCGGGCGAGTTCCGGGCGATCGGCGAGCCCTGGCTCGATCACGACGAGCGCTACCGCCGCTCGGAGGAGTTCATCCGCAGCCTGCGCGGGATCTGGACGCAGGACAACTTCACCTTCCGGGGCGATTTCTACCGCTACTCCGATTACACGCTGAAGCCGAAGCCGGCCGAGCCTCTCCCCGAGATTTTCCAGGGCGGCTCGTCGCGGGCGGCGCGGGACATGGCGGCCCGGGTCTCCGACTGGTACTTCACCAACGGCAACACCCCGGAGAACATCCGCGCCCAGGTCGACGACATCCGCCACAAGGCGAGCGCCGAAGGCCGGAGCGTCAAGATCGGCGTCAACGCCTTCGTGATCGCCCGCGACACCGAGGAGGAGGCCCGGGCCGTCCTCGCGGACATCATCGCGCAGGCCGATCCGGACGCGGTGCGCGCCTTCGGCCACGAGGTCAAGAATGCCGGCGCCGCCTCGCCGGAGCGCGAGGGCAACTGGGCGAAGTCGAGCTTCGAGGATCTGGTCCAGTACAATGACGGCTTCCGCTCGAACCTGATCGGCACGCCGGACCAGATCGCCGAGCGCATCCTGGCGCTCAAGGAGGCCGGCGCCGATCTGGCGCTTCTCGGCTTCCTGCACTTCCAGGAGGACGTGAAATATTTCGGCGACGAGGTGATCCCGCGGGTGCGGGCCCTGGAGGCGGCGCGGGCCGAACGGAAGGCGGCCGCCTGACGGGCCGCCGCGTCGCGACGATGAAGTGCAATTTAATCGACCCGTCGCGCCGTTGAACCGATCATCGGGCCGCTCGACATGGCGGCCCGGTGATGATCGTCCTTCGCTCCTTTACGGTACTCCTCCTCGCGTTCGCCGCCATGCCCGCCCCAGCCATGCCCGGCGCGGAGCGGACGCGGGTGCTGACCGAGCCGGTCTACATCCGGCCGATCTACGGCTCCTACCGCCAGTGCGGCGGCGCCTGCCTCAAGAGCGGCAGCCTGTCGTGGTTCTGCGGCGCGCGCCAGCAATGCAGCCTCGATTGCGCGATCGCACCACCTGTCCGGCGCTGCGCCTCGCCATAGATCGGCAGCACGAGGCAGCCGGAGGCGGACATGACCGAGGCGGATGCAGGACCGATCCACGCCTTTCTCGCCGGTCGCGGCCGGGACGGCAGCGGGCGCGACCTCGCCACGGTGCTGGCCTTCGACGACCCCCGGATCGAGGGCGTGCACGATTTCATCCAGTGGCTGTTTCCGCTCACCGAGCCGAGCCGGGCGGTGCCGGGCGCCCCGGTGCTCCGGCCGGCGGAGGCGGCGGTGATCCGGGCCGATCCGGCAGCACGGGCCGGGCTGCTCGCCGCCCGCGACCGGATGCTGCGCTTCTACGCCGGGACGACGGGCTGGCGGCGGGCCTTCGACCACAACCACCTGCGCATCACCCGTATCCTCACGGCATTACGCGACCTGGCCGGGATGGACGAGGCGCGGGCCTTTCACGAGGCCGTTCTGCGCCTCGACGACGAGGCGGGCTCCCCGGTGAACCCGGAGAGCCGCGAGTATTGGCGACGCGCCTTGGCCTAGAGAGCGTCACGATCGCGCTGCAATCGCGAAGCTCTCTAAGCCGTTGTTTTACCGCATTTTCTTCGACGAGCCGGCATCCAGTTCTCCAGTTCGTCGGAAAATGCTCTAGAAGAACGCCTGCAGCCCGGTCTGGGCCCGGCCCAGGATCAGGGCGTGGACGTCGTGGGTGCCTTCGTAGGTGTTCACCGTCTCGAGGTTCTGGGCGTGGCGCATGACGTGGTACTCGCCCATGATGCCGTTGCCGCCGTGCATGTCGCGCGCCTCGCGGGCGATGGCGAGCGCCTTGCCGCAATTGTTGCGCTTGACGAGCGAGATCATCTCCGGCGCCATCCGGCCCTCGTCGAACAGCCGGCCGACCCGCAACGAGCCCTGAAGGCCCAGCGCGATCTCGGTCTGCATGTCGGCGAGCTTCTTCTGCACCAGCTGGGTCTGGGCCAGCGGCCGGTCGAACTGCTTGCGGTCGAGGGTGTATTGCCGCGCCCGGTGCCAGCAATCCTCGGCCGCGCCGAGCGCCCCCCAGGAGATGCCGTAGCGCGCCCGGTTGAGGCAGCCGAACGGCCCCTTCAGCCCGGAGACGTTGGGCAGGAGCGCCGATTCCGGCACCTCGACGCCGTCCATCACGATCTCGCCGGTGACCGAGGCGCGCAACGAGAGCTTGCCCTTGATCTTGGGCGCCGACAGCCCCTTCATCCCCTTCTCCAGGATGAAGCCGCGGATCTGGTTGTCGTGGGACGGCGACTTCGCCCAGACCACGAACACGTCGGCGATCGGGGAGTTGGAGATCCAGGTCTTGGCGCCCGACAGGCGGTAGCCGCCGTCGATCTTGTCGGCCCGGGTCTTCATGCCGGCGGGATCGGAGCCGGCATCCGGCTCGGTCAGGCCGAAGCAGCCGACGAACTCGCCCGAGGCCAGCTTCGGCAGGTACTTCTTGCGCTGATTCTCGTCGCCATAGGCGTAGATCGGGTACATGACGAGCGAGGATTGCACGCTCATCATCGAGCGGTAGCCGGAATCGATCCGCTCGACCTCGCGGGCGACGAGGCCGTAGGCGACGTAGGACGCGCCGGCGCAACCGTATTCCTCCGGCAGGGTGACGCCGAGCAGGCCCAGCTCACCCATGGCGTTGAACAGCGAGCGGTCGGTCTTCTCCTCGGCATAGGCCTCGACGATGCCGGGCAGCAGGCGCTCCTGGGCGAAGCTGCGGGCCGAATCGCGGATCAGGCGCTCGTCGTCGGTGAGCTGATCGTCGAGCAGGAAGGGGTCGTCCCACCGGAACGCGCCGCGGGTCCCCTCATGGGGCTTCACCGGGCTGAGGTTGGTCTGGGTCGCGACCGCGGCGGACGGGGGGGTCATGGCGTCTCCTCCTTGCATTTCGGGCGGGACGTTACCGCGGGTGCGCCGCCTCCGCCAGGATGCGAAACCGCATTCCGCACGCCCCAGCCATGCGGGATTGTTCAGGCGTGGCGGGCCTACTTGACCTGTTGCTTGTCGAGCTTGCGGGCGAGCGTGCGCCGGTGCATCCCGAGCCGCCGGGCGGTTTCCGAGATATTGAAGTCGGTCTCGACCAGGGTCTGGTGGATGCGCTCCCATTCGAGCGTCTTGATCGAGGTCGGTCGCCCGTCGAGGGAGACGTCGACGTCTCCCGCCGCCTTGGAGAACGCCGCCTCGATGTCGTCGGTGTTGGCGGGCTTCGCCAGGTAGTGGCAGGCGCCGAGCTTGATCGCCTCGACGGCGGTGGCGATGCTGGCATAGCCCGTGAGCACGACCGTCAGGATCTCCGGGTCGTGGTCGTGGAGCGCCTTGACGCAGGCCAGACCCGATTCGCCGTTGAGCTTCAGGTCGACCACCGCGTAGGCCGGGGTGCGCTCGGCGAGCAGCGCCTCCAGGGGGGCGAGGCCGGGAAGGCTCACCACCGTGTAGCCGCGGCGCTCGAACGAGCGGGTCAGGGTGGCGGCGAAGCGGTCGTCGTCCTCGACAATGACGAGCAGGCGATCCTCGTCGGCCATCTCACACCGTCAGGCTCGCGAGCGGCAGGCTGATGGTCACGACGGCGCCTCCATAGCTGCGGTTGCGGGCCTCCACGGTGCCGCCGAGCTTGCGCACGACGTTCACGACGAGGAAGAGCCCGAGCCCGCCGCCCAGGCGGCCCTTGCTCGATGTATAGGGCTGGCCGAGGCGCGCCAGCATCTCGGGTGCGAAACCCGGGCCGCGATCGGTGACCGAGAGCCGCAGGGTGTCGCCGTCGCGCAGGAGCACCAGTTCGACGAAGGTCGGCGACATGTCGAGGGCGTTGTCGAGGACGTTGAACAACACCTGCTTCAAGGCCGTGTCGGAGACGATCTCCTGGTCCTCGCCGAACTCGTCGCGGACCTGTAGGCAGAAGCAGGAGCGCATCCGGCGCCAGTCGCCGGCAAGCTCGGTGACGAAGCTCCGCACGGTGGTGAGGTGCGGCGCCTCCCCGCGGGCCGCGCCGGCGGCGAGCAGGATACCGGTGACGATCGCCTTGCAGCGCCCGACCGCCTCCTGCATCTCCTCGATCTCGCGGGCGATATCGGCCGAGGCGGTGAGTTCCGGCATCCGGCGCCAGTCGCCAAGAATCACCGAGAGCGAGGAGAGCGGCGTGCCGAGCTCGTGCGCGGCGCCCGAGGCCAGAAGCCCCATCCGGACGATGTGGTCCTCCTCGGCCGCCCGCTGGCGTAGGTCAGCCAGACGCGCATCCTGCCGGCGCAAATTGCGCGAGATCCGGGTGACGAACACCGCGATCAGGGCCGCGTCGATCACGAAGCTCACCAGCATCCCGACGAGGTAGAGCCGAAACAGCTCGGTCTCACCCTCGCCCTGGGGCAGCACCAGGGGTTGGTAGGTCAGCATCAGGACGCCGAGCGCACCGGTGGTGAGCGCCACGAGGGCGATCGTCGCCCGACTGCTCAGGAGCACCGCCGCCAGGGTGAGCTGGAGCAGAAACAGCGAGGTGAACGGGTTGGTGGCCCCGCCGCTGAGCGAGAGCTGCACCGTGAGCGCCACCACGTCCAGGAGGAGCGCCACGAACAGCGCCCCCTCGGTGACCGGGCCGCCCCGGGCGATCCAGCCGAGGCTGACGAGGTTGAGGAGGACGAGGCCGGCGAGCACCACCGCCATGGCCCCGAGCGGCAGCGCGATGCCGAGGCCGCCCTGCGCCACCGCGATGGTGACGACCTGGCCCGCCACGGCGATCCAGCGCAGCTGCACCAGGAGCAGCAGGTTCTGGCGGCCCCCATCCTGGTCGTCGTCGGAGGGTCCCGCCTCGCCGAGACCCGCGAGCGAGCCGATGCCGAGGTGCCGGGCGGTCGCGATCAGGGTGGCGCGGGCAGTGCGGCGGAGATCGGCCCAGTCGGTCACGAGCGTACAGCCCGCGCGGCCGAAACCCCTCCCCGCTCTGCGGGAGAGGGCTGTACGGGGAGACTTTCGAGACGAGACGAGCGCGGGCTTCTCCTCTCCCCGCGGGCGGGGAGAGGGCCGCGTGTCCGTTCAGGAGACGCGGCAAGCGCAGGCGCAGCCGAAGCGGGGGTGAGGGGGTCTCGACGCGTGAGGCTCCTTCGGCAGCACCCCCTCACCCTCGCGGCGAACCTGCGGTTCGCTGCTCCCTTCGCCCCCGACAAGGGGGGCGAAGGCCTCTCCCCGCCCGCGGGGAGAGGGGAAACCCGCGCATTTTCCTTCCCTCGGACAGCCCTGGGCGAAGAGGGGAAGGTTCTCACGCGCACGTCCCGTCTCGAATTCATCACGTCGAAAAAGACCCGCCTCACCGCTCGCGCAGCAGCCGATAGACCGCATACCCCGCCATCAGGGCGAGCCCGAACCAGGTCAGCGCGTAGATCAGGTGATGGTTGCGGAACGTGACCACGGTCAAGCCGCCGACCGGCGCGCCGGGGGCGTTGGCGGAGGCATCGGCGTCGATGAAGTAGGGCGCCACGTCCGTCAGCCCCTTGGCCGCGGCGATCGCCGCGACGTCGCGGGAGTACCAGCGGTCGTGGGCGGGATCGTTGCCGCGCAGGAAGCCGCCGCCGGGCTCGGTCATCCGCAGGAGGCCCGTCACCGTGACGGTCCCCTCCCCGTCTCCGGCCGGCGCGCTCCAGTCGGGCGGCACGAAGCCGCGATTGATCAGGATCGTCTCGCCGGCCCGCGTGACGAGAGGCTCGACGAGCCAGGAGCCGGCGCCCTTCTCGGTCAGGGCCATGGTGCGCACGGCGCGGTCCGGCAGGAGATGGCCGGTCGCCGTCACGCGCCGGTACTCGTCGGCGTCGCGGGTGATCCTCGGCCAGTCGGCCCGGCCCGGCGCCGGAACCGGGGGGGCGGCGAGCCGCGCCTCGACGCGGGCGATGAGATCGAGCTTCCAGGCCCGGCGCTCGACCTGCCAGATCCCGAGGGCGACGAACGCCGTCGTCGCCAGGAGGCAGAGCGCCACCAGCAGGAGGCGCTTCGACCGGGGCGGCGGTGCCGTCCCGGCGGGGTTCGTCAGGTCTCGGCCCGTCACCGTCACGGCATGTTGCGCATGTCGCCCGGCGACATCGGCATCATGTTGGTATTGAGGTGGTACATCACCCAGAGCGAGCCCGAGAGCGCGATCACCACGAGCACGACCGTGAAGATCAGCGCCATCATGGTCCAGCCGCCTTCCGAGCGGGCGTTCATGTGCAGGAAGTAGATCATGTGAACCACGATCTGCGCCACCGCGAAGGCCATGATGACGAGCGAGGTGACGCGGGAATCCGTAAAGACCTCCGCCATCACCAGCCAGAACGGGATCGCCGTCAGGATCACCGACAGGACGAAGCCGGTGATGTATTCCCGCCGGCTGCCGTGGCCGGCCTCGTGATGGTCGTGGACGACCTCGACGTGCACGTTGTCGGAGACGGGAGCGCGGGCGCTCATTTCAGGGACCCCATCAGGTAGACGAAGGTGAAGACGCCGATCCAGATCACGTCGAGGAAGTGCCAGAACATGCTCAGGCACATCAGCCGGCGGCGGTTGGCCGGGATCAGGCCGCGCTGGTGCACCTGCACCATCAGGGTCACGAGCCAGATCAACCCGAAGGTGACGTGGACGCCGTGCGTCCCGACCAGGGTGAAGAACGAGGACAGGAAGGCGCTGCGCTGGGGCGTGGCGCCCTCGTGGATCAGGTGGGCGAACTCGTAGAGTTCGAGGCCGATGAAGCAGAGGCCGAAGGCTCCCGTGATCGCCAGCCAGCGCTGGGTCATGCGCTGGTCGCCCTTCTCCATCTCCAGCATGGCGAAGCCATAGGTGATGGAGGAGAACAGGAGCATGGAGGTGTTCACCGCCACGAGCTTGAGGTCGAACAGGTCCGCGCCGGACGGGCCCGCCGCGTAGTTCCGTCCGAGCACGCCGTACGTCGCGAACAGGATCGCGAAGATCAGGCAGTCGCTCATCAGGTAGAGCCAGAACCCGAGCATGGTCCCGCCCTCGGCGTGACCGTGCTCGTCGGCGACGTAGAAGTGCAGCTCGCCGTCGTCCGCTGCGGCCGTGTGTGACTGTGCCATGTCGGGGTCCTCAGGCCTTCACGAGGGCGAGGGTGCGGGTGCGCTCGGCCTCGGTCCGCGCGACCTCGTCGGCCGGGATGTAGTAGTCGCGGTCGTAGTTGAAGGTATGGATGATGGTCGCCGCGATCGCGCCCACGAAGGCCAGGGCCGCGAGCCACCAGACGTACCACACCATGGCGATGCCGAAGACGGTGGCGATGGCCGAGATGATCACGCCTGCGCCGGTGTTCTTGGGCATGTGGATCGCCTTGTAGCCGTCCAGCGGACGCTGGTAGCCGCGGCTCTTCATGTCCCACCAGGCGTCGCCGTCATGCACCATCGGCGTGAAGGCGAAGTTGTAGTCCGGCGGCGGCGAGGAGGTCGCCCATTCGAGGGTGCGGCCGCCCCAGGGGTCGCCGCTGAGGTCGCGCAGCTGCTCGCGGCGCAGGATGCTGACGGCGAACTGGACGATCATCGCGCCGATGCCGCAGGCGACGAGCGCCGCGCCGAAGGCCGCGATGACGAAGAGCGGCTGGTACTCGTGCCCTGCGAAGGAGCTCATCCGCCGGGTCACGCCCATCAGGCCGAGGATGTAGAGCGGCGTGAAGGCGACCCAGAAGCCGACGACCCAGCACCAGAACGAGACCTTGCCCCAGAACGGGTCGAGGCGGAAGCCGAAGGCCTTCGGCCACCAGTAGTAGATGCCGGCGAAGAGGCCGAACAGCACGCCGCCGATGATCACGTTGTGGAAGTGCGCGACCAGGAACAGCGAGTTGTGCAGCACGAAGTCGGCCGGGGGCACGGCGAGCAGCACGCCGGTCATGCCGCCGACGACGAAGGTCAGCATGAAGGCGACGGTCCACATCATCGGCAGATCGAACCGGATCCGGCCGCGATACATCGTGAACAGCCAGTTGAAGATCTTCGCGCCCGTCGGGATCGAGATGATCATCGTGGTGATGCCGAAGAACGAGTTGACGCTCGCCCCCGACCCCATGGTGAAGAAGTGGTGCAGCCAGACCAGGTAGGACAGGATGGTGATGACGACCGTGGCGTAGACCATCGAGGCGTAGCCGAACAGGCGCTTGCCGGAAAAGGTCGAGGTCACCTCGGAGAAGATGCCGAAGGCCGGCAGCACCAGGATGTAGACCTCGGGGTGACCCCAGATCCAGATCAGGTTCACGTACATCATCGGGTTGCCGCCGAGATCGTTCGTGAAGAAGTTGGTGCCGACGTAGCGGTCGAGGGTGAGGAGCGCCAGCACCGCGCCGAGGACCGGGAAGGAGGCGACGATCAGGATGTTGGTGCAGAGCGAGGTCCAGGTGAAGACCGGCATCTTCATCATCGACATGCCGGGCGCCCGCATCTTGACGATGGTGGCGATCAGGTTGACGCCCGATAATGTCGTGCCGATGCCGGCGATCTGCAGCGCCCAGATGTAGTAGTCGACGCCGGTGCTCGGCGAGTAGGCGATGTTCGACAGCGGCGGATAGGCGAGCCAGCCGGTCGCCGCGAACTCGCCGATGAACAGCGACATCATCGTCAGCACGACGCCGCCGGTGGTCATCCAGAAGCTGAAGTTGTTCAGGAACGGGAAGGCGACGTCACGGGCGCCGATCTGCAGCGGCACGACGTAGTTCATCAGGCCGGTGACCAGCGGCATCGCCACGAAGAAGATCATGATCACGCCGTGGGCGGTGAAGATCTGGTCGTAGTGATGCGGCGGCAGGAAGCCGTCTGAGCCGCCATGCGCGATCGCCTGCTGCGAGCGCATCAGCACCGCGTCGGCGAAGCCGCGCAGCAGCATGACGAGCCCGAGGACCATGTACATGATCCCGATCTTCTTGTGGTCGACGCTGGTGAACCAGTCGCGCCAGAGCACGCCCCACAGCTTGTAGCGGGTGACGAGGCCGAGGACGGCGAGGCCGCCGACGGCGACCGCCAGGAAGGTCACCACCACGATCGGCTCGTGGAGCGGCAGGGATTCGAGGGTGAAGCGGCCGAACAGCAGCCGCCACCAATGCGGATAGGTGTCGATCGGGTTGGGTTCGGAATTCATGGCTCAGCCTGGAGTGCAGGTAGCGTCGTCGGGGTCCGGGCCGGCGGACCCGCACGGGGCGGCTCCGGACGGCTCGTCGTTCCCGCGTCGGTGTCGCCGCCGGACCGGTGACCGGCCCGGCGGAAGCGGCTCAGTTCACGCGCGGCGTCGCGTTCGCGGCGGCCGTCTTGGAGGCGTTGCCGAGACCGTAGGCGTCGGCGGGGGTGCAGAGCGCGGTGACGAAGGTCGCCTGCTGGGTCGCCCCGGTGCCGCGGCGGACGGCCTTGTCGTAGGTGAGGCTCATCACGCTGTGCAGGCCCTCGCGGCCGCCGCCGCCGCGGGCGTCGATCGCCGCCATGTCGTGCATGCACATCTTGGCGCGGTCGACGCACATGTTGAGGATCGCGTCGTAGAGATCGGCGTCGACGGTCTTGTAGTAGCGCACCGGCTCCTTCTCGCTCGGGCGCTCGAGCTTCAGGTAGTCGGCCCGGCCGAGGCCGCCGCCCTCCTGCTTGACCTTGTCGACCCAGGCACTGAACCCGCCCTCGTCGACGCCCTTGAAGGTGAAGCGCATGTGCGAGAACCCGGCGCCGCTGTAATTGGCCGAGAATCCCTCGTAGTCGCCGGCCTTGTTGATGACCGCGTTCAGCCGCGTCTGCATGCCCGGCATGGCGTAGATCTGGCCGGCGAGCGCCGGGATGAAGAGCGAGTTCATCACCGACGAGGAGGTGATGCGGAACTCGATCGGCCGGTCGACGGGCGCGGCGACCTCGTTGAGCGAGGCGATGCCCTGCTCGGGGTAGAGGAACAGCCATTTCCAGTCGAGGGCGACGACCTGGATCACCAGGGGCTTGCCCGAGACCATCGGATCGCCGACGCTCGACACGATCGGCTTCGAGGCGCTGATGCGGGTGACCGGCCGGTAGGGATCGAGCAGGTGGGTGCCGAGCCAGGTCAGCGCGCCGAGGGCGACGATGATCAGGAGCGGCGCCGACCAGATCACCACCTCGAGACCGGTCGAGTGATGGAAGTCCGGGTCGTAGACCGCCTTCTTGTTGCCCTCGCGATAGTGCCAGGCGAAGGCGATGGTGAGCGCCATCACCGGGACGATGATGAGGAGCATCAGCACCGTGGAGGCGATCAGCAGGTTACGCTGTTGCAGCGCCACGTCGCCCGACGGCGAGAGCAGCACCATATTGCATCCTCCGGTGAGGAGGATGAACGGAAGTACGAGGAGGAGGCGCAAGTGTTTCACGGGCAGCCCGGACGATCAGCTTTCGGCTCCTGTCGTGTACGCCCGCCGGCCCCCTTGCGGGATTGGACGTTTTGTCCAGGCCCCCAGAGGGGCGGTTCTCCTCTAAGGAAGGGACCTTCGTAGAGTGACGAAGCAGGATTCCGATATGGCCACGATCACGGCGGATCCCGCCGCCGCCTCCTCCTCCAAGCCGGAACGGGACGCCCGCCTGGCCTCGTCGGAGCCGGGACACGTCGCCCCCGGCGAGATCGCCCTCGGGGTCATCATCGGCCGCACGTCCGAGTTCTTCGACTTCTTCGTGTTCGGCCTCGCCTGCGTGCTGGTCTTCCCGCGCCTCGTGTTCCCGTGGGCCGACGCGGTGACCGGCACGCTGTATTCGTTCGGGCTCTTCGCCCTCGCCTTCGTGGCACGCCCGATCGGCTCGGTGCTGTTCATGGCGATCGACCGGCGCTACGGCCGGGCCACCAAGCTCACCATCGCGCTGTTCCTGCTCGGCCTCTCGACCTGCCTCATCGCCTTCCTGCCGGGCTACGAGACGATCGGGCACTGGTCGGCGGTGCTGCTGGCGGCCTGCCGCATCGGCCAGGGCCTCGCGCTCGGCGGCGCCTGGGACGGGCTCGCCTCGCTGCTCGCCCTGAACGCCCCGAAGAACCGCCGCGGCTGGTACGCGATGCTGCCGCAGCTCGGCGCGCCGGTCGGCTTCATGCTGGCGAGCGGGCTGTTCGCGTTCTTCCAGCTCCAGCTCTCGGATGCCGACTTCATGGGCTTCGGCTGGCGCTACCCGTTCTTCGTCGCCTTCACGATCAACGTCGTGGCCCTGTTCGCGCGACTCCGCCTCGTGGCGACCGAAGAGTTCCGCCGCCTGCTCGAGGCCGACGAGCTCGAGCCCGAGCCGGTCGTCGACACGGTGCGGGCCACCGGCCGCAACATCGTGGTCGGCGCCTTCGTGCCGCTGGCCTGCTACGCCCTGTTCCACCTCGTGACGGTGTTCCCGGTCAGCTGGATCAACCTGTTCACCGGCCGCTCGGTCGGCGAGTTCCTGATGGTGCAGTTCGCCGGCGCCGTCATCTGCACGATGACGATCGTCATGTCGGGCCTGATCGCCGACCAGATCGGGCGTCGCTCGACCATCGCGCTCGCCGCCGCGCTGATCGGCCTGTTCGCGCTCGGCAGCATCATCGCCCCGCTGCTGTTCGGCGACAGCATGCCCGGCCAGACGATCTTCGTGGTGGTCGGCTTCGCGCTGCTCGGCCTCGCCTACGGCCAGAGCTCGGGCGCCATCGCGGAGAACTTCGGCACCAAGTACCGCTATACCGGCTCGGCCCTGACCTCGGACCTCGCCTGGCTCGTCGGCGCGGGCTTCGCGCCGCTGGTCGCGCTCTACGCGTCGAGCCATCTCGGGCTGCCGTGGGTCGGGGTGTACCTGCTGTCGGGCGCCGTCTGCACGCTCGGCGCGCTCGGGCTCAACCGGCGGCTCGGCACGACGGCGTAACGCAAGGCACATCAATCGAAGCGCGGGATCCCCTCTCCTGAGTGGGAGAGGGGTAGGGGCGATCGAAGATCGCGCGAGGGTGACACGGTCCTAAGTCAGGCTCTGATCGGTTCGCTGTCAGCACGACGGTCACAGCTTTCTATGGAAGCGTGTCACCCTCACCCCTGACCCCTCTCCCACACGGGAGAGGGGGATCGCGCTTCTTTCTCGAAACGTTGATTCAAGACCTGATTTCGGTCTACCCCTCCCCCACCCGGAACCGCGCCGCGTGGCTGCCGATCTCCTCGAAGGCGCCCGGCGTCGCCCCGGCCTTCGCCAGCACCGCCTGGGCCTCCTCCGGGCTCACGCGTCCGGGCAGCGCCAGGAGCTGGCTCAGCCCCCCGCCGATTCCGGCGCTCGCCACCACCTCGCCTCCCAGTTCCGCGACCGCCTCCGCCGCCTCGTCGCGCCAGCGCTCGAACCTCGCGGCGTAGAGCACCCAGTCGCGCTGTGCCGCACTCGGATCGTCGAGAGGCTTGGCGACGCAGAAGACGGGCGTGCCGGCCGGATGGCCGGGCCGCTCGATGAAGGGCAGCCGGGCGATCACCTTCGGGCGGCCGGGGCTCGCGAGCTGGCGCCACCAGGCCCCGGCGGTCACCCCCTGGTCGAGGCGAAAGACCCCGAGATCGCCCCGCGAGGCGGCCACCGCGGCGATGACCGCCGCCGCGCTCGGATGCGGCCGGTACGGCACCGTGAAGCCGAAATGGAACCGGGCCGAATCGCGCATCGGCGCGTCGCCGCCCGAGACGTCGGCATGGACCGCGAACGGCGCCTGCACGTAGGTGAAGGTCGCGATGATGACCCGCCAGATCCCCTCCACGGTGTCGAGAGGCAGGAGCCCCTGGTGGCGCTCGGCGATCATCCGCATCATCGAGGCCTCCCGGCCGGGCCGGAAGGCGGAGCCGGAGGCCGAGGTCTTCTTGACGGCGATCAGCCGGTCGATGATCCGGCCGCGCTCCATCAGGAGGTCGTGCATCGCCGAATCGATGCGGTCGATATCGGCCCGGAGGGCGGCGAGGTCGGTGGGCGGAGGCGACGTCATGGCTTCGCGGGATGAGGCGGCGGGAAGATCCGTCTTACGACCGCCGTCGTCCGCGGGCCAGGGCCGGCAACGCGCAGCCCTGCCGGAGATCGTTCTTCCGTCGATTGACGGCGCGACAGCGAAGCCCTACCTCTTTCGTCCGTCGAAGCGGAAATTTCGGACGCTTTAACGGCCGGTCCGGTTTGGAGAACGGACGACCTCCGGATTTTCATGAACGCTGCCTCAAACCCGCCATCCGGCGCCAGCCCCGTGAGAAGCATGGCCACACCTCTCCTGAAGCCCGGGACCGAGGCCGCCTCCCAGGCGGTCGAGCCGACGAGCCTCGTCGCCCAGTTCGGGCCCGATGCGCCGCTGATGATGGATGCGGGCGTGGAGCTGGCGCCCTGGCAGATCGCCTACCAGACGGCCGGGACGCTCAATGCCGAGCGGAGCAACGCGGTGCTGGTCTGCCACGCGCTCACCGGCGACCAGCACGTCGTCAACACCCACCCGGTGACCGGCAAGCCCGGCTGGTGGGAGCGCCTGGTCGGCCCCGGCAAGCCGGTCGACACCGACCGCTACTTCGTGATCTGCGCCAACGTCGTTGGCTCCTGCATGGGCACGACGGGACCGGCCTCCCTCGATCCGGCGACCGGCCGCGCCTACGGCCTCGACTTCCCGCTGGTGACGATCCGCGACATGGTCCGCGGCCAGGCGATGCTGCTCGACCGGCTCGGCATCAAGGACCTCTTCCTCTGCATCGGCGGCTCGATGGGCGGGATGCAGGTGCTGCAATGGGCGGCGAGCTATCCCGAGCGGGTCTTCGCCGCCATGCCGATCGCCACGGGTGCCCGCCACTCGGCCCAGAACATCGCCTTCCACGAGGTCGGCCGGCAGGCGATCCTGGCCGATCCGAACTGGCATGGCGGGCGCTACCTCGATGTCGGCACGCGCCCCGCCAAGGGCCTCGGCGTCGCCCGGATGGGCGCCCACATCACCTACCTGTCGGAGCCGGCCCTGCACCGGAAGTTCGGCCGCCGCCTGCAGGACCGGGACGCCCCGACCTTCTCGTTCGACGCCGATTTCCAGATCGAGAGCTACCTGCGCCACCAGGGCATCACCTTCGTCGAGCGCTTCGACGCCAACGCCTACCTCTACCTGACCCGGGCCATGGATTACTTCGACCTCGCGGCCGACCACGGCGGCGCGCTCGCCAACGCCTTCAGGGGCACCAGGACCCGGTTCTGCATCATGTCCTTCACCTCCGACTGGCTGTTTCCGACCGCCGATTCGCGGGCGATCGTCCACGCGCTCAACGCGGCGGCGGCGCCGGTCGCCTTCGTCGAGGTCGAGAGCGACAAGGGCCACGACGCCTTCCTGCTCGACGAGCCGGCGATGACCTCGGCGGCCAGGGGCTTCATCGCGGCGGCGGCCCGGGAGCGCGGCCTGTGAACGCCTCCGCCCCCCTCGCCCCCGCCATCCTGCCCCAGGACGCCACCGGCTCCTCGCGCATCGACCACTTGGTGATGCTCAACCTCGTCGAGCCCGGCTCCCGGGTCCTCGACGTCGGCTGCGGCGACGGCTCGCTGCTGGCGCTCCTGCGCGACCGGCGCGGCGTCGACGGCCGGGGCATCGAACTCTCGCGCGAGGGCGTCAATGCCTGCCTCGCCCACGGCCTGCCGGTGATCCAGGGTGATGCCGACACCGACCTCGCGGCCTACCCGGACGACGCCTTCGACTACGTGATCCTGTCGCAGACCATCCAGGCGACGCGCCAGCCCAAGGAGGTCCTGGAGCACCTCCTGCGCATCGGCCGGCACGCGATCGTGTCGTTCCCGAATTTCGGCCATTGGCGGGTGCGCAGCGAGTTGCTGCTGCGCGGGCGGATGCCGGTGACCGACACTCTGCCTGATCCCTGGTACGCGACGCCGAACATCCACCATTGCACGATCCGCGACTTCGTCGGGCTGTGCCGGCTCGTCGGCGCCCGGATCGAGCGAGCCTCGGCACTCGACGCCTCGGGCCACCCGATGCGTTTCGCCCTGCCCTGGTGGGTGTGGAACCTCGTCGGCACGCAAGGCGTGTTCCTGCTCCGGCGGGAGTGACGGCCCTTCGCCGACCGGCGGGCTGCCGTCGCCAGGGCGAGCGGCACCAGGGGACTCACGTCGGCCGTCCGGCCTCCCGGGCGCCGATCCCGGCGCGCTTCAGCGTTCCGGCGAGAAGCTCCACCTGCGCAGCGATGCGGCCGAACACCGCCGAGTCCGCCCCCTCGGGTTTCGGCGGCAGCCTCTCGCCGGCGGCGGTGGCGGCGAGCGCCCGACCCAGCCAGTCGCGCCAGGCCCGCCACGTCGCCGCCTCGGCGCCCACGGGCTCCGGCTCGTGGCGCAGGATCGCCAGGCGCCCGGCCATGCGGCGCAACGTGGCGTCCGCCACCATCGCGGCCTCGATGCGGGAATGCCCGCGGCGGCGCGGCTCCTGCAGGGCGCGGGAGAGCGCGGCTTCCAGGTTGTTGCTCGCGAGCCCCGCCGCCCGGGCGGCGGCCTCCGCGTCGGCCGTCGTCGCCTCGCCGAGATGCTCGGCCACCACCGCCTCGGCGTAGCGGGCATGGGTCTGGAGCGCGCTGCGGAGCGCGTCGCGCACGCGGCCCGGCTCCCAGAGCGGCCATAGCAGCAGGCCGGCCAAGACCGCCACGGCACCGCCCAGCACCGTGAACAGGGCCCGCATCCCGACGATTTCCCAGGACGAGTGCCCGGGTTCGACCAGCTCCACCAGCACCACGACCAGCGGCGTCAGGCAGGCGATGAAGGTGCCGTAGCTGACCCCGCGGGCGGCGAAACCGATGACGCTGAGCGGCACCATCATGGCGGCGAGGACCGGCGGCGACGTCGCGTAGAAGGCGAGCACCGCCCCGATCAGCCCGCCCAGCACCGTGCCGCCGACGCGCTCCAGCGCCCGCTGCCAGGTGGCGGCGTAGAAGGGCTGCATCGTCAGCACCACCGTGATGGTGAGCCAGTGCGTGAACGGGCCCGGCCACCAGACGGTGACGGCGAGCGCCGGCAGGGCCACCACGGTCGCCCGCACGGCGTGGCGCAGGTTGGCCGAGGACCAGGTGAGGTTGGCGCGCAGAGGGGCCGACACAATTTCGCGCCAGGGCGGGGCCGGCGCCCCGGCGAGCCCGCCGCCGCCGGCCAGGTCCTCCGGCCCCGACAGCTTGGCGCCGATCCGCACCCGGTCGAGGATGCGCTCGGCCATCCGCCGCAGGGCCGGATCGGCATCGGGGCCGGGCTTGGCCCGGACGAGCGCCCGCTCGATGCGCGCGAGGTCGACCGGCCGGTCGCGGCGGATCGCCCGCGACAGCACCTTCAGCATCGGCGGCAGCAGCCGCAGGAGCCGGGCGGCCTCCGCCCGCTGCGCCGGAGTGGCGCGTTCGAGATAGTCCGAGAGGGCGATCATCACGCCGAAGAGCTGCTCGGCGGCCTCCAGCCGGATCAGCGCCCGGGCGTTGCGCTCCGACAGGCGCGCCCGGCTGCGGGCGAGGTCCAGCACCAGGGTGCGGGCGGCCTCGATCGCGTCCCGCACCGCCCGGCGATGGCCGCGGGCATGGGCCTCCCACACGGTGGGGTCGGTGCCGTGAGGGTCGGCCGAGAGCCGGCGCAAGTCGCGGGCGAGGCGCGACAGGCCGCGCCAGACGCCCCCGATCGCCGTGTGGGCCGGCCGGTACGGGTGGAGCCGCCACACCACGAGCGCCAGGAAGGCGGCCCAGAGCCCGCCGGCCCAGAACATCGCGGCGACGATCGCCCCTTGCTGGACGGTGAGCGCCCGGTCGAGGGCGAGGCAGAGCACCACCACCAGGACGTTGCCGACGGTCTGGGCCGGCACGCCCCAGACTCGCGCGAAGGTGCAGCAGAAGATGACGAGAAGCGCCACCGGCAGCACCAGGGCCGGGCCGTAGCCTTCCATCACCCCGAAGGCGCCCCAGAACAGCCCGCCGAGGCCCGCGAAGGCGAGGAGCGCCCGCAGGCGCGGCCGGATCGGCCCGCCGATGTCGCAGAAGCACGTGAGGTTGGCCGCGAGCGCCATGGTGAGGAGCGGCGGCCAGGCAATCCAGGTATGCAGCAGGATGATCGATCCGAAGGCCAGGGCCGCCCGCAACCCCTCGATCATGCTGATGCCCGTGAGGTCTGGGGCCACCGGCAGCCGGGCGAGGTCGGGGCCGGGCTCGCGCAGGGTCCCGCGGCGGATCGGGACGGGCTTCATCGGGCGGGACGGGGCACGGCGGGGGCGCTCGGGTCGCTGAGGCGGGCAGGGTCTCGCGGTTGCGCCGGAGCAAGCCGCATGCCCCGCAAGGCAGGCGACCCTCGGCGCAAGGCGGGTCCCGTCCCCGTTATAGGATTCCGGGCGGCGGCGTGAACCGGACCCAGCCGGCGGTTAGGCCGGGGCACCGGCATTGCGGTGTTCGAAGCGGCCTCGAGCGCCCGGACTCGATGGGGAACGGGGATCGGCGATCTCGGCGCGGGCGCGACGCGGTTCAGATCGCCCGCCGGATCGCCGATGGTCCTCACGGGTGCGCCCGGCTGGAGGCGTTCCGGGAGAGAGCAGTCCCGGGATGATGCGGCAATCCCTCCGAGCGTCGCCCTGGCGTCCGGGAGGGTTCGCGCTATGTCGCGTCGGGTCAGCGAGCCCGGCCTTAGACCGGGCCGTTCCTGTCGGAGGATCTGTCTGCCGATGCGCCCGTCCCGCCTGCCCGCCCTCTCGGGAATCCTCTTCGCGCTCGCCTGCGGCGGGGCCGCCGCCCAGGGCATCCGCAACGCGCCGCCGCCGCGGGCCCTGGAGACGGCGGCCTACGTGTTCGCGGCGGCCAATGTCTGCGGCTACCGCATCGGCACGGAGGCGTTCGAGGCGCTGCTCGCCCGCTACCAGGTGACGATCGACGACGTGCGCCCGCCCCGGGGGCCGTTCGGCGCCAAGGTCCAGACGATCTTCACCCTGATGTCGAACCAGATGATGCAGAACCGCGAGGCCGCCTGCCTGGCGGTGGCCGGCGAATACGGCCCCGAGGGCAAGGTCGTTCCGGGCATCCTCCTGCCCGCCGCCCCGGCGGAGGCACCGGCCGCCCCGAAGCAGCCTTGAGTCGAACAGCCCCGAATACGGAGACACGGATGAGCGACGAGACCCGCCCGCACGGGCGCTACGGCTACAGCCCCCTGCCGCGCCGGCCGGTCTACGACTGGCCCGGGGGGAAGCGGCTCGCGGTCTACGTCGCCCTCAACGTCGAGTGCTTCGCGTTCGGCGGCGGCCTCGGGGCCGAGCTGGCCCCGGGCGGGCCGCAACCCGACGTGCTGAACTACGCCTGGCGCGACTGGGGCAACCGCGTCGGGGTCTTTCGCCTCGCGGCGCTGTTCGACGAATTGTCCCTGCCGGCCTCGGTGCTGGTCAACAGCCGGATCTACGCCGAGTGCCCCGGCCTGATGGAGGTGTTTCGCGCCCGCGGCGACGAGGTGGTGGGGCACGGCCGCAGCAATGCCGAGCGCCAGGGCACCTTGGCCGAGGACGAGGAGCGGGCGCTGATCGCGGAGGCGACCGCAGTCCTGGCTCATGCCGAGGGCAAGGCGCCGGCCGGCTGGCTCGGCCCCTGGATCTCGCAGAGCCGCGCGACCCCGGACCTGCTCGCCGAGGCCGGCTACCGCTACCTCCTCGACTGGTGCCACGACGACCAGCCGACCTGGTTCCGCACCCGCGGCGGCGGCCGCATCCTCTCGGTGCCCTACCCGCAGGAATTGAACGACATCCCGTCGATCGTCGGGCGCAAGGATTCGGGGTCGCAATTCGCCGAGATGATCGTCGATACCTTCGAGGAGATGCGCGCCGCCTCCGAGGCCGCCCCGCTGGTGATGGGCATCGCGCTCCATCCCTACCTGGTCGGCCAGCCGCACCGGCTGCGGCCCCTGCGCCGGGCGCTGGCGCATATCGCCGAGGCCCGGGACGCGGTGTGGATCACCCGCGCCGGGGACATCGCCGATCATGCGATGACGCTGCCGGACGGGATGGTGCCCGGATAGGCGCTCCTCGCGAAGGGGTCAGCGCCCGGTCCAGCGCGGCGGGCGCTTGCCCAGGAACGCCTCCATGCCCTCGCGGAAATCGGCGCTCGTGTAGCAACTGAGGATCAGGTCGTCCCCGGCCTCGGACGGCGCCTCGTCGCGGACGCGGCGCAGCCCCTCCTTGGTGGCGGCGAGCGTCAGCGGGGCGTGGCCCGCCACCAGATGCGCCAGGGCGGTCGCCCGCTCGGCCAAAGCCGCGGCATCCTCCACCACCTCGCTCACCAGCCCGATCGCCCGGGCCTCCTCGGCCTCGACCAGGCGGGCGGTGAAGATCATCTCCTTGACCCGGGCGGCGCCGACGAGGGCGGAGAGCCGGCGCAGGTTGGCGACCGACAGGCAGTTGCCGAGGGTGCGGGCGATGGGAAAGCCGAACCGGGCGTCCCGGGTGGCGATGCGCAGGTCGCAGGTCGCGGCGATCGCCGCGCCGCCCCCGGTACAGGCCCCGGCGATCGCCGCGATGGTCGGCTTGGCGCAGCGCTCGAGCGCGCCGAGCACCCGGTCCATGAAGCGCTCGTAGCCGAGCGCGTCCTCGGGCGTCGAGAAGGCGCGGAACTGGGCGATGTCGGTACCGGCCGCGAAGGCGCGGCCCCCCGCCCCCTGGATCACCACCGCGCGCACCGCCGGGTCGGCGTCGATCGCCTCGGCGAGGCCGTGCAGGCGCTCGTACATCGCGAAGGTGAGGGCGTTGCGCGCCTGCGGCCGGTTGAGGGTGATGCGGGCGATGCCCGCCTCGTCGACCTCGTGCAGCAGTTCGTCGGTATCGGTCATGGCGGACGCATCCGGGTGGGCGGGTGCGCGACCCTAAGCAGATTTCTCCGACGTGGACACCGATTCGGCGGCAAGAACCTGCGACACAACAAGAACCTAAGCTGGCGAAGCGTTGACCTGCCCACGGTATACGACATTAGTCGGGGCTGTGCCGCTAGGCTCCCCGGCTCATGGCAGGCCCACCCCTTTCCCGGACGACTGAAGCGAAGCGGAAGGAGATCCGGGATCCAGCACGACAAG
>NZ_JTHF01000129.1 GCF_001043895.1 Methylobacterium indicum | reverse complement strand
AGGGCGTCGGCCTGATCGCCTACGAGATGGACTACCACACCACCAGTCCCGATACGACGGTGGCGGGGATCAACCATCTCCTCGGCGGCTCGGCGATGCCGAAGGCCGCGGTCGGGTTCACCTGTGGAGGCCTGCCGTTCTGGTCGGACTGCTTCGTGGCCCGCGATGGGAGTGCTCGGCCAGGCGCTCCGTCGCTGAACCTCGGCGCCGCATCAACCTCCGGTAACAACATTGCGTCGCAGTATGCGCAGTGGAACTACTTCGACAGCAATGGCGCCCGCCAACTGTGGAAGCTGGGCTCGCGATCGGACGGCGTGTTCAACATCAGCTCGACCTCCGGCAGGCCCCTCAACATCGATGCGCCTCTCTACGCCCAGCGCGTCTACACCACCGAGGGGACGCCGACGCTGACGAACTGCGGCAGCGGCGCTACCCTGGCCGCAGGCAGTACGGACCGGGGAGGGGCGGTAATTCCTGGTACAGGCGCCACAACCTGCACTGTCAATTTCGCTACCCCGTATGCCAACGCGGCGTTCCCAACAGCAACGCCCGCGTACAACATCGGATCTGCGTATTATTATATCGCCGCGCAGAGCAAGAATGGATTTCAGCTTTCATGGTCTGCCGCCGCTTCCGGCCAAGCGTTCAACTATATAGTGGTTGGTAATTGATTTTATCGAACAGAGATCAATAATGCTCCGCGCCCTCCCGCTCCTTGCCTGCTTGCTCGCCTCCCCGGCCCTCGGGCAGACCGCCTCGGCGCCACCGGCGCCGCAGAGCCCGACGCCGATGCCGTTCGTGCGGGCCTCGCGGAGCCCCTTCATCCTGCCGGCGACGACCACGCCGCAGCAGTACATGGTCACCCAGCCCGTCGGCTCGACGACCTATCGGGGCTATAACCCCTGCGCCAATGCGGACGTGCGGGTCATGTCCGTAGCGCCGCTGGAGCCGATCGCGACGCAGCCAGTCACGGTCAACGGCAAGACGCTCCCGGGCGTGCTGCGGGTGACGTCGAAGACCGAGACGATCGACGAGTTCTCCGGCACTCGGCTCGGCCGCGGCCCGGAGACCCTGGGCAGCGCGAGCAATCCGAACGGCGGCCAGGACCGGATTATCTCCATCGTCCTGGTGCCGATCCCGGGCTATGCCGCCGACCTCACCGGCGTGACGTGCCTGTACGAGCATATGTACGGGAAGGGCTCGTGATGCGTGTCGCGCTCGCGGTTTCCGCCCTCCTCCTGGCGAGCCCGGCGCTCGCTCGGATGCCAGGACAGATCGGACCGCCCGGCATGCAGGGCGAGCCTGGGCCGAAAGGTGATGCCGGCCCCAAGGGTGACCAGGGCCCACAGGGCGCAGCCGGGCCGAGAGGGGCAGATGGCGCACAAGGACAGCCTGGCGCGACAGGCGCAGCCGGCAAGGATGGCGCCCCGGGCGCCGCTGGTGCTCAAGGAGCCGCTGGACCGACCGGCCCCACCGGGCCTGCTGGTGTCACCGGCCCGCCCGGGCCCACCGGCGGCCAGGGTGCAGCAGGAGCAACGGGCGCGACTGGTGCGCAGGGACTGAAGGGGGACAAGGGCGATGTGGGCGCGACCGGTGCGCAAGGCCCCAAGGGTGATCCCGGCATCCAGGGGATTCCGGGGGCGGCGGGCGCGATGGGCCCGACCGGCGCGACAGGATCTGCAGGCGCTGCTGGCGCAACAGGAAGCGCTGGTCAGCAAGGCGCGACCGGGCCGCAAGGGCTGACCGGCCCCGTCGGCCCCACTGGTCCCCAGGGCGCTACCGGCGCGCAGGGCGCCACGGGGCCGACGGGCCCGAAAGCCTCCACCCTTGTCTGCAGCGCGACCATCGCCGAGACCATGCTGGCGGCGGTGTCCTCCGGCATCCGCACTGTCCCGGGCATCGCCTGCACCGGGGTGCTCGCGACCGATGTGCTGGAGGTCTACCCGACCGCGCCCGGCACCTTCCCGGCGGGCTACGCCGTCCACCATGCGCTGCCGACGGCCGCCGGCCAGTTCAAGGCGGTCATCAGCCAGCCGGGACTCGCCCTCGGCGCCTCCTACTCGATCCCCGTGGCCGTCTACAGCGTGAATCGATGACCCTGACCGTCCTCACCGCGGCCACAGAAAAGCGCCTGACGACGGTCGAGCGCGCCCGAGCGATGCTCGGGTTCGCCGCCGCGGACGACATCGCGGTCGGCATGATGCTCGACCAGGCGTCCAGCCTGATCGCCCAGTTCTGCCGCCGGCCGTTCGGTGTGGAGACGCTGCGCGAGCGCCCCTCCCTGCTGCGCGACTGCGGCGGGCTGGTGCTGTCTCGAGATCCGGTGGTCGAGGTCATCAGCGTGACGCGCGGCACGGACGACGTGCTGGCGCCCGCCGACTACGAGATCGATGCCAGCGGCAAGGTGCTCTACCTGCTCCAGGACGGCCAGCGGTGCGGCTCGCCGAACTGGTGCTTCGACCACAACTGCCACCCTGACGGGCGCGGCTTCGGCCTGACCGTCGAGTACCGGGCCGGCTACACGCTACCCGGCGGCGACGCCGAATCGACGCTCCCTCCCGACGTCGAGCGCGCGGCGATCATGTCCGTCTCGACCATGCTCTCGTCGCGCGGCCGGGATCCGCTGCTCAAGTCCGAAAACGTCATGGGGATGGGCAGCTTCACCTATGCCACGCCGGCCGCCTCTACGCCCGCGGGCGGGCTCGTGAACGCCGAAGCCCAGGCCCTGCTCTGGCCCTACGTGCGGGCGGTGCTCGGATGAGCCCGGAGCAGGCCATCGCGGCGCTCGACCGCCAGATCGCGCTCCATGGCGACGATGCGCAGCACCAGCGCGGCACCGGCGCGGCGGCGAGCCTGCGCCTCTGGGTCCGGGAATACCTGCCCCAGGAGCTACAGGGTGGCGTCACGCAGGGCGACCGGAAGGTGGTGGTGTCGCCGACCGACGTGGCGAAGGCCGGGCTCTCCGACCTCCGGAAGCTCGACAAGCTGACCATCGCCGGCCGACGCACGAACGTCGAATACGCCAACCCGACCCGGATCCGTGGCGTCGTGGTGCGGTGGGACCTGAACGTCCGGGGCTCCTGATGGCTGGCCGCGTCACCCCGATCGCCCAGGAGTTCGAGCTCCTGGTGCGCGATGCCTGGTCGCCCGAAGCGCAGGCCGGCTACGTGCGCGAGTTCGCCCGGGAGCAGATCGCAGGCGCCGAGGCGCAGAACGAGAAGGCCCTCGGCTACAAGCCGGAGCACCAGCTCTACATCGACGGGACCCAGCGGCCCGACCTCTCGGCGGTGACCGGCAACAGCCGGATCCTGGTCGAATTCGAGATCCTGTTCGACGTGATCGCGCGCGTCGACGAGATGCTGAAGGCGGCCTCGCCGCGCGGCACCCGCACGAAGCTGCCGGGTCAGCGCTACGTCGAGAGCCACCACTGGTTCGCCGACGACCGCGAGTTCACGGACATCGCCAACCCGCCCAAGGCCGAGCAGTACGTCGTCCTGAACTCGCAGCCCTACACCCGGCGCCTGGAGCGCGGGTGGAGCAAGCAGTCGCCGCAGGGCGTCTATCAGGTCGTCGCCGCCATGGCGAAGCGGCAGTTCGGGAACATCGCCTACGTCGGCTTCACCTACCGCTCCTTCCCGCACGGCGCGATCGGCGCATGGTCGGGCTCGGCCTCGGCCCGGAAAATGGCGCGCGAGGTGCGCGGCGGCCGGGCGTCGTTGCACGAGGAATGGCTGACCCGGCAGCCGGCCATCATCATCGACCCAGGCAGAGGCTGACCTTGGCCCACAAGACCGTGATCGATGCCGTCGAGGGCCGCCTCGCCGATCGGTGGAGTTCGCCCGCGGCGATCGCGGCGCGCGTGGCCGCCGGCCTCCCGGAGGCGCCCGTCTACGGCGCCAACACCCCCGAGAGCGCCGAGGTGCCCCAGGACGGCGGCGCCTACCTCGAGGTCCAGTACCCCTATTCCGAGACGGTGCAGGCCACCCTCGGGCGGGTCTACCGCGAGAGCGGGGGCTTCGCGATCTTCGTGAATTTCGAGCGCGGCGGCGGAGCCGAGAAGGCGAGCATTCTCGCCGACCAGCTGGCGACCTTGTTCCGCGATCGGCGCTTCGGCGGCATCCAGACGTTCTCGCCGTCCTCGCCGGTCATCGATGATCGAAATGAAGAGGGGCTCTACTACTCCCTCTCCATAGCCGTTCCCTACGAATACGTCTTTCGCGACGACAATTCGGGCGGCTTCTACGACTGAGGAGCACGGATATGCCGCGATTGACGAACATCAGCAAGCAGAACGTCGAGGTCAAGGTCGGGATCAAGGACGGCGCGGCCCAGCAGGAGGTCATCCGCCCCGGCGAGACCAAGCTCGTGAACTGCGCGAGCGACGATCCCTGGCTGCTCGCCCTCCTGAACGCCAACGCCGTCACCACCGAGGACAAGCGCGTCGCCAAGGCGGTCGAGGCCGCGGCCGCGCCGAGCGCCTGACGCTCCACCACCCCTTCCGACAACCCGCACCACCAGCAACCGGCAGCCGCCGGAGGAGACCACTATGGCCGAAATCGTCACCGCCTCCGGCGCGAAGATCTTCATCGGGCCGGCCGTGACCAGCTCGACCGATACCACGGCCGAATTTGCCGCCCTGACCTGGACCGAGATCGGCCTCGTGGAGAACCTGGGCGAGTTCGGCGACGAGAGCAGCGCCGTCAACTTCACCGCCCTGGGCGACGGCCGCGTGCGCAAGGCCAAGGGCGCTCGCGACGCCGGGATGCTCTCCCTGACCGTCGCCCACGACCCGACCGATGCCGGCCAGGCCGCGCTCGAGGCGGCCGAAGCGACCAACAACAAGTTCGCGTTCAAGGTGGTCTACCCCGATCGTCCGGTCCCGACCGGCACAGACGGCATCGACTACTTCCGCGCGCTCGTCATGTCGAAGCGCAAGAACGTCGGCAGCAACGACAACGTGATCCGGCGCACCTACTCCCTCGGAATTGACAGCCAGATCTTCTCCGTCAACGCGGCCTCGGCCTGATCGACGACAGCAAGGCAGGAGCGCGTAGCGTATGAAGCTCAGGGCCATCAAGGTGAACTCCGCCCGCTCGGAACAGGGCGGGTGGGTCAAGGACATCGCCGGGTTCCCCGGCGTCCGCCTGCTGGTGCGCGGGTTCGAGAGCGAGGCGTTCAAGCTCGCCCTCTCCCGCCGGCAGTTGGCGGTCACGAACGACGACCGCGAGGACGGCAAGCCGGGCGGCGCGGTCAAGCCCAAGGTCACGGAGCGGCTGTTCGGGCTGGCGATGGCCGATGCCATCCTGCTCGACTGGGACGGCATCGAGGGCGAGGACGACCAGCCGATCCCCTACTCGCGCGAGCTCGCGGAGCAGTACCTGACGGACCCCGACTTCCGCCTCTTCCGCGAGGCGGTGGCGCTGGCCGGCACGCTGGTCGAGAGTGAGACGGACGCCCGGGTCGAGGCCGCCTTGGGAAACTCACCCGCTGCCTGAGGTGGCAGATGCACTTCGGCCCGATGCACGCGCACATCGCGCGGCTGAAGGCCGAGGGGCGGAAGCTTCCCGACGGCTACGATGAGCGGCCGGGGATCTCGGCGTTCAACCTGTTCTTCTGGGATGCCTTCTGGGAGCTGAGCACCGAGCGCCCGCTTGGGTTTGGCGCCGAGGGGCGGATTCCCGGGTCGGCGATTGAGGCTTTCGCCGGCCGGGTCGGGATGGTCGACACCGACGAGATCGCGTTCTTCCGCGCGGTGATGCGCGGGATGGATGCCGAGTACCTGGCTCGGAAGCCATGGGTCGCCACCGTCGCGGCCGGCGGCGTCGCGATGAACGACCACAAGGGCCTGCGCGGGCTGCTGCGGCGGAACGCGAAGGCGCCTACCGGCCAGCCCCACGCTGGCCTTCCTGCCAGCGCCTGAGGTCTGCTTCGGCGTCGGCGCGGGACTTGATGCCGGACCGCTTCTCTCCGGTCTCGGTGTTCACGCAGGTGCTTTCCCGCGGGTTGGAGCGCCCGCCGCGCTCCGCCTCGAACCACAGGCCGCCCATGGCCTGCTGCGCCGCGAAGCACGCCTTCTCGGTCTCGAACGGGGCCGAGCCGCTGGTGAGCCCGCCCGCCGGCGAGATCGCCACCCAGAGCAGCATCCACTTCATCGCCGCACCTCCCGGTAGCGCCGTAGCACGGACCCGTGATGGCAACCAACATCGAGACCATCCGCCGGATCACGATCGAGGCCCGGACCGCGGGCGTCGAGCAGGCGAATGCTCGGCTGACCGACACGACTCGGGCAATCGGGACGATGGAGGGCGCGGTCGCGCGCGTCCGGCGATCCTTCGACCCCCTGTTCGCCCCCATGGAGCGGCTGACCGGCGTCGCTCGCACGCTGCAGTTGGCCGTCGCGTCCGGGAACATCTCGCAGGACGAGGCGAACCGGCTCTACGATCTGGCGTCGGCCAAGATCACCAATCTCGGCCGAGCGATGGAGAGCGCCAGCCGGGCGCAGCAGCAGTGGAGCGCCTTGTCTCAGGCGGGCCGGCAGCAGCTGCAGCAGGTCCAGGCGGCGTCCACGCTGTCGGCGGCGAATCGGTCGGCGGCGGAGCGCCTCGGCGGTCTCGGCTACACCGGCGGCTCGGCATTCTCCGATGCGCAGAAGCGGGCCCAGGCCGCGCAGGTCGACCCTCTGGCGGCCGCGCAACAGAAGCGCGACGAGCAGTTGGAGAAGGCGAACGCCGCGCTCAAGGCCGGCGCCATCTCGGAGGAGGCGCACGCCCGATCGGTCGCCTACACCACCGCCACCTACAACGCCCAGGAGACGGCGGTTCGGCGGTTCATCGCGAACACCGACGCCTCGGGCAAGGCCGCGAAGCTCTCCGCCTACGAGCTTCAGAACCTGGGCTACCAGGCCAACGACGTGTTCTCGTCGCTCGCCTCCGGCATTTCGGTCCAGCAGACCCTTGCCCAGCAGGGCCCGCAGATCTTCCAGATCCTGCAGGGGTCGAACGGGGGGCTGAAGGGTGGCATCTCGGCGATCGGCGGCGTCGCGCTGTCGGCGGGGCGTGCTCTGATCGGCTTCGGCGGGGCGCTTGCCGGCACGACAGTAGCGCTGATCGCGGCCGCGGCTGCCGGCAACTCCTACGCCAACAGCATGATGGCCGTGGACCGGGCCGTTGCAGGCCGGGGGCGCGCCTCCGGCTCGACCGCGCAGCAGATCATCGAGACCGCGGCGGCGAACGCCGATGCCGGCAAGGTGTCGGTCCGCCAGGCGCGCGAGATGGCGTCCGAGTTCGCCTCGACCGGGCGAATCGGCTCGGAGATGTACGGCAGCCTGATCCGCACGGCGAAGGACTACGCCGCGACGACGGGCCAGGATCTGCCGACGGCATCGAAGGCGCTGGCCGAGGCCTTCGCGGACCCGGCCGCCGGTGCCAGCGCGCTCAACAAGCAGTTGGGGTTCCTGAACGCGGCATCGGCCGAGAGCATCGAGCGGCTGGCGCGCCAGGGCGACCGGCTCGGCGCGCAGCGGGCGCTCATGGACGCCTACTCGACCAGCCTCACCAAGGCGCGAGACCTCACCTCCGGGTGGGGCGTCGTCACCGAGGCGGTCGGGAGCACCGTCTCGGACATGTGGGACAAGATCGGCAAGGCGGTCGCCAACTCGTTCACCGGGGGCGAGACGCTCGAGGCTCGTCTCACGGAAGCCCGCCGGCTGCTGTCCGAGGCACAGGGGGCGCAGGGTGGTGTCGTCGATCGCCTGACCGGCAACGCCACGAGCGAGGTCCAGCGCCTTCAGGGCGTGATCGGGGGGCTTCAGGCCCAGATCGCGCAGCGTGACGCCCAGAACGCCGCGGCCCGCCGCAACCAGCGCGACATGGAGATCAAGTCGCTGGTCGACGGCTACAACCAGTCCGGCCAGGCGCTGAAGCGGCTCGAGGACGACGCCAAGAACGTCGCCCGGGCGCTGCGTGAGGGCGTGCTGGACCCTGAGGGCCGGTCGCTGCGGACCATGACCTCGCTTCAGGAGGCGGCGCGCCAGATCAAGTCGGACATGGCCGCCGGCGGCGCGGCCTACGCGGACGCGGTGCGGGCGGCCGGGTTCGAGAACCGGAACGTCGGCACCACCGGCGTTGCCCTTCAGCGCGCCCAGATCGAGGAGCAGGCCCAGAACAAGGCGCTTGCGGCGACGCGCGACACACAGGACGCCTCCGAGCTGTTCGCGAAGCTCCAGTCCATTGAGATCGAGCGCGTCACGCGCCTGAACACGCTCCTGAAGGAGACCGAGAACCAGGCGGCCAACGCTGGTGGCGCGCTGGCTCGGGTCAGCGGCAGCCTGCGGGAACAGATCATCGGCGCCGCGCGCGGGTCGGTGACGCCCGGCATCATCGCCGGCATCGCGGGCAAGGAGAGCTCGAATAATCCCAACGTCGGGTTCTCAAAGTCCCTCGGCGAGGACGGCCGCCCGTCGTCCGCCTATGGGCTCGGCCAGATCACGAAGGGCACGGCCGAGGAGGCGGTGCGCCGGGGCTACCTGCCCCAGGGCTTCGACCGGACCGACACCTCGACGATGGCGCAGGGAATCGCCGGCGTCCTCGCGATGAAGATCGATCAGGCAGGCGGCGACGTCACTGCCGGTCTGATGGCCTACCGCGGGTCGAAGGACCCGGCCATCAACCGCGCCTATGCCGCCGAGGTGATGCGCAAGGCAGGCCAGTTCGGCGACGTGTCCAGCACCGGACTGGTGAAGGACCAGGACGCCCTCAACCGCAACCAGCGCGACGCGGCGGAGAACCTGAAGAACCTCACCAGGAACTACGGCGAGAACGGCGCGGCGCTCGAGATGGAGGCAGCCCGCCGGCAAAAATACAACGAGCTCCTCGACCGCGGCGTGCCGGCGGCGGAGGCTGCGTCGATCGCCTTCTCGGGCATGACCGACAAGATCGTGCAGCTGGGACGCTCCGCCAAGGAGATCCAGTTCCAGCGCGATCTCGAATTCGAGCGGGCGCAGTTGGGCCGCTCCAGCCTCGACCAATCCGTCTACAGCCAGGTCCGCAGCCGGTACGGCGACACCACGAGCGCCGAAGCCCAGGGCGCGATCGGGAGCCTGCGCGAACTCGGCATGATGAAGGAGGCGCGCGGCGCCTTCCAGGACACGTTCGGCGGGGTCGTGTCGAGCCTGAGCCGGGGCTCGACCGCGGCGCAGGCTTTCTCGCAGGCGCTGAGCCGGCTGGGCGACAAGCTCATCACCATGGGCACCGACGCCCTCGGCGGCGTGCTCTTCGGCGGCGGCAAGAGCGGTGGCGGCGGCATCTTCGGAGGCCTGCTGGGTGGATTGCTCGGCGGGGGCGGCGGGAGCGGCGGCCTCGACATCGGCGCCACGTCCTGGATGCCGAAATTTGCAGACGGCGGGATCATGACGAGCGAGGGCGCGCTCCCGCTGCACCGCTATGCCACCGGCGGCATCGCGAACACGCCCCAGGTGGCGCTCTTCGGCGAGGGACGCGGCCCGGAAGCCTTCGTGCCGCTGCCCGACGGCCGCAGAATCCCGGTCTCCATGACCATGAGCGGCGCGCCGGCGAACGGAAACGGCCCCAGCACCTTCACCGACGCCCGCGCCTACCAGATCGATGCGCGCGGTGCACAGGCGGGGGTCGCCGACCAGATCGTGAACGCCATCAAGGCCTACGACCAGGAGAAGACCCGGAACCAAGCCGCCGATCGCGAGGCATATCGCCGGATGGAGGGCTGATGCCGGCCTATCCCGATCTCGTCCGGCAGATCCAGCAGGGCCGAAGCGTCAAGCGGGCGATCCTGGCGCGGCTGGACTTCGCCTCTGGCACCGAGCGCTACTGGCTGGGCTTCGGCGATCTCGCCACGCTGGACCCGTTCGCGGCGAACCCGAGCACCGCGAATCGCATCGTGTGGAAGGGGCTCGGGCAGCTCGGTACGATCTCGGATGTCGATCGGGCCCTGACGACGCCGACCCCAACGACCCTGGGGCTGTCGGGCGTCGATGCCACCCTGGCGGCCCGCGCCATGCGGGCGAACGACGAGGTGAAAGGCCGCCCGGCCCGGATCTTCGAGCAATACTTCGACGCCGAGACCTCTCAGGTGGTCGACATCCCCGTGATCCTCGCATCCGGCGTGATGGACCGGACCCAGATCCAAATCACCGGGCCGACGACATGCACCATCTCCGTGCAGATGACCTCGCTGCTGTTCCGGCGGCGCCGGCCGGCACAGGCCTACCTCTCGGACGCCACGCAGCAGATGCTGCACCCGGGGGACAACGGCGCGCGATCGATCCCGCTGCTCACCCACAAGACCGCGAACTGGCCCGTCTACTGATGGCGCACATCATGGCCGAGGCCGCCGAGCCGTTCCGCCGGCCGGACCACGACTGCGTGGGCTTCGTGTGCTCGTGGCTGCTGAAGGCCGTCGGCATCGATCCTGGGGCGCACCTGAGGTCGTACAGCGGCCTCGCGGCGGCGGAGCGCATCATCCGTGCTCACGGAGGCTTCTTGCCACTGTGGGCCTCCTGCATGGCTTCTGCGGGGTTCCGGGAGACGGCAGCGCCGCGCCTCGGCGACGTGGGCGTGGTGATCGACGCGGCCGGCCAGGAGGTCGCTGCGATCCGCGCGCGCAACGCCTGGGCGGGTAAGAGCGCCGCCGGCGTCCAGATCGAGAATTTCCCGATGCTCGCCGCCTGGAGCCTCGCCCGTGGCTGAGGTCATCGGCGCAGCGATCATCTCTGCCGCCACCGCGGCGGAGATCGGCGCGGCTGTCGGCGTCTCGGCGGCTGTGGTCACCACGGCGGTCGGCTCCGCTGCGATCATCGCGGGCGGCGCCGCGCTGAACCTGATCGCGTCGTCGCTCACTGACGATCGGCAGAAGCAGGCGGCGACCCAGTTCTCAAGCCAGCAGCCCATGCCGTCCCGGCAGCGGTCCTATGGTCGGGTGAAGGTCGCCGGGCCGCGCGTGGCCTACGGCGTGATCGGCGGGGCCTTCTGCTACGGGCTCTACCACGGCGAGGGCCCGTGGGACGCCATCGAGGAATGGTGGCTCGACGACATCCAGATCTCGTTCCCGGCCGGCAGCCTCGGCGGCAGCGTTCCGAACGTGCCGTGGCGCGGGTACGTGTCGATCGATAGTCGGCTCGGCACGGTGCCCCAGGCCGCATCGGGACTGCTCTCCGGCCTCGACGGCTACGACGCCAGCTATCGCCTCGACGGGTGTGCGTTCAGCGCGGTGCAGAGCCGGTTGCCGCCCGAGAAGAAGTTCAAGGCATACTACCCGAAGCAGACGTGGAGCGAACTTCGCGTCACAGCTCGGACGCAGAAAGTCCGCGACGTGCGCGACCCTGCGCAGACCGAGGATCCGGCGACTTGGAAATTCACCGATCGCAGCGGGCCGAACATCTATGACTTCCTGACCCATCCTCTCTGGGGGCTGCGCATCCCCCACAGCATGATGAACACGGCCAAGTGGGCGGCCTTCAACAGCCTGTGCGACGAGGTGTTCACCGACAAGGCGGGCAACCCGGTCAACCGCTACAGCCTCGGCGGCACCTACCAGCTCACCGACGATCCGGCCGACACGCTCAACGCGATGCTGTCGACCTGCGATGGCACGCTGAGGCTTGAGGCGGACGGCACGATTGGGATCACCGGAGGCAAGTTTCCGACCCCGACCGTCACCATCACCGATCCCGCCATCCTGGCGATGCAGATCAACGTCGGCGGGTCGCGCTATTTCGAGTTCAATCGGCTCAAGCTCTCGTTCGTCTCTCCGCCCCACGATTACCAGCAGGTCGAGGGACAGGCGTGGGACGACGCGACGGCGCAAGCCGCCAGCGGCGAGTTGATCGAACAGGACTTCGCCCGTCCTTGGGTCCAGAACTACAACCAGTTGCGGCGCCTCGCAAAAATCGCGATGGCGAAGGGCAACCCGGACCTCAAGATCACCGGGCTCGTCACCGACCTGTCTGCGGCGCCAGCCTTGTTCGAGGACAGCGTGCGCCTGATCCTCTCGGATCTCGGCATCGACGCCGTGTTCCTCGTGATGCGGGCGGTGGCGAACGTCGAAGCGGGCACCTGCACGTTCGACTTCGCGAGCTTGGACCCGAGCGCCTACAGCTTCGACCCCGCGACCGAGGAAGGCACGGCGCCTACCCTCCCGGGCGCCCAGGCCGCCGAGGGGCCGCCGGCCGATCCGCAGGGTCTGACCGTCTCGGTCGAGCGCAAGCCAGTGAGCGGGTCGACCAACGCCACCTTCCTGCGGCTCACCGCGACGCCGGCCGATCGCCAGGACTACTCTCTGATCGGCCGCTATCGGCTCCAGGGCGACACCGACTGGACCGAGATGGCCCAGGACACCGACGACCAGTGGTCGCTCGTCTCCGGGGTCCTGAACGACGGCGCGGTCTACGAGGTACAGGGTGCGGTCGCGAGCTACGGCCGGGCCCGGGTGAGCAACTACTTGGCTGCGGACGGATCGCCTATCACCGCCACGGCCGACACGAACAGCCCCGGCCCGCCCACGGGCGTCGTCGCCAACGGCGGGTCCGGGCAGGCCTCCTACGCTTTCACCATGCCGAACAGCGCCAATGCGGCGCGGGCCGCGGTCTATCGCAACACGGCGGACAACCTGCGGACGGCAACGCTGGTGCGGACGCACAACGCTTCGCCTTCGCAGTCGATCGACGGCACGATCACGGGGCTCGCGCCTGGCACCTATTACGTCTGGGTCCGCGCACTGAACGCCTCGGGCTACCCGGCTCTCCCGAGCAACCCTGCCACCCCGGACCCTGATGCGTCCAGCACGGTCCGGGCGCCGAACCCGGTGACGGTGACCTGATGGCCGATCTGATCATCCCGCCCGTGCTGGAGGCCCGTTCGGTCGCGTGGATGCTGCGCAACACCAGCCGGGGCGGCGGCGCCAGCACCACCGGCCAGGAACAGGTCGTCGCGTCGCCGACCGGCCGCTGGACCGCCAGCGTGACGTTCAACGTGTTCTCGGGCGGTGAAGACGCGGCAGTGCTGGCCTATCGCTCCCTGATCCGCCGAGGGCGCAGCGCGGTGTTCGCCGTGCCGCAGTACGACGATCGCGGGCCGGGGAGCTACGCCGGCCTGTCTCTGCCGCGCCAGGGTGTACCCCACAGCGACGACAGTCCGTTCGCGGACGGTTTCGGCTACTCACAGCGGCTCGCGAGCGCGTCGTTTGCCGGACCGGTCGCTCTCAATGCGACCCAGATGCAGATCGTCATCGGTACAGGGCTGATCCTGACCGAAGGCATGCGGTTCTCCACGCCCGACCATCGCCTCTACGAAATCGACGAGGTGCTGGGATGGGATGGGGGCAACCATTGGGCCGTGAGCATCGCGCCGTGGACCCGAGCGGCATATGCGACCGGGACCGAATTGAACTTCGACACTCCGCTCTGCCGGATGCGCCTTGCCACCGATGATACCGGTATGCTGAGCGTGTCCACCCGCTCTTTGAGCAATCCGACAATCGAATTCGTCGAAGCCTTCTAGGCCGGCAGATCTTCCTTAAATCTAGACGGACCTGACGCATGGCTTTCACCCAGCGCGCGGCAACGATTTGGCGCGACTACATCGTTCCGCTCAATCCGCTGTCCGGCATTTACAAGCCGGAAAAGCCCCTGATCCGCCAGTGGGGCAAGGAGATTGAGGATCAGCTTGCGGCGCTCGCGGCTGCGGCCGGGTTCGATCCGTCGATCATCACGGATCTCCGCGATGACGTCGACGCGGAGATCATCCGCTCGACGACCTTCGACGCCGGCCTCGCTACGCGCTCCCGCGCCGCCTTCACCCGCCCCCGCCGAACGACCGGCCAGTCCTACCCCCGCAACGGAGTTTTCGAGGCCTGGGCGGCCGTCTTTACGCCGACCCGGGACGTGCCGGCCGCAGCATCGTTCACGACCTGGATCCAGGGGCTCGGCGCGTCACCGCAGATCGAGAAACTGCAGCTGCAGGTCTACCGCGTGCCCGTCGCGTCGGTGGACACCTCGCCCCCCGGGTCGGGCGATCTGGTCTACCCGCTCACCAGCTATGACATCGCGGCCGTCTTGGATGACCCTCCGCACCCGACGCGCGTGCAGCGGGTGGTCCTGCCCACCCCGGGTCTCGGACAGCTTCGCAAGGGCTTCTCCTACGTCTACACGCTCTATGCGCTCCTGGCGGGTGATACGCCCTCGGCGTTCGGCATCGCGCAGGGCGAGCCCGTTTCGGGCAGTGCTCCGCGCGATTACGGGTGGGTGCGGGTCAACGGCAGTTGGGGCGGTGTCAACGGCGCGCCGATCGCCTTCGAGGTCGCCGAGAGCGTAGGGGCGCCCGACGGCAATCTGGACGGGCCGCTCATCGAACGCGTCTCGGCCGTGGGGCAGCAGCCGCTCTACTGGACCGGGCTGAGCGCCCTCATCCCGGAGCTGCGCCTCGACCACGGCCGCTCGACAGTCATCGTCGCCGACAAGGCGGCCGGACGGTATCAGCTCGTCGGCTTCGGCCGGCCCGGCGCCGTGACGCGCACCATGACGCTCCCTATCCAGGCTGCTCGCCTCGGACTCGGCCACGAGTACGTGCGCAATGTCAGCGTGGTTCGGGACAGTGACGGCGCTTCGCAGACCGAGGGTGTCGATTACGTCGTCGATTACACCACGGGCGAGATCTACAACCCGAACGCCGGATCCGGGAACGTCGTATCCCGCATCACTTATACGGCGGACCAGACCCGCTACGACGTGCTGTACATGGATCCCAAGACGGGAGCGCTCGGGTCGGCTGCCGGCGCCGAGCGAGGCAAGGACGTGGCCGAGTACGTGCCCGACCCTCCGTTGGGCGTGATCCGCCTCTACCACGTCTACGTGACCGCGGAGCACGGGATCACCCTCGTTCCGATGTACGAGCACCGGAACGGCGTCCGGGTCGGCGCCGAGGGAGAGCACCTGTCGTGGCTCACCGACATGCGGTCCAGACTGTCGGGCCTGCGCCGCAAGATGCGAGCCGGAGAGACCATCACGATCTGCCAGGTCGGCGACAGCATCCAGGCGCAGGGCGGCCAGGCACCGAGCCAGTACACCACCCCGAACGGACCGAGCCGAGACAACCCGAACATCTACTTCGCGGGCACCGGCGTAGGCGACGACTTCCTCTCGAGCCTGCCCCGCTACGATCACGGCGACGGTGACGGGCCGATCCATATGCACGTCGGCTGGGTCTGGCACCTGAAAGCCGCGATCGAGGCGTGCTCGAACTCGACCGTGATCATCAAAAATCTGGCGGTCGGGGGATCAACCGCAGGGCAGACGCTGCCCGGTGGCAATTCACCCGAGATGCTGGCCGCCTATCAGGCTGCGAACGCCGACATCTACCTTTGCAACTTCGGGATGAACCAAGTCGGTGACACTGCGCTCGAAACCCAACTCATCTCGTTGTTTCGCACCCTTCGCAGCTACGGCGGCGAGGTGATTGACATGCCGGTCGTCCTCACCCCGCAGATCGGACAGATCACCGACCTGTCGGAC
>NZ_JTHF01000128.1 GCF_001043895.1 Methylobacterium indicum | reverse complement strand
CGTCGTCGTCACGCCCGGTCTTGTGCATCAGCACGGCGAATTGCGCCGGCCCGTCGAGGATCGTCATGCCGTGGTGCCAGACGTCGCGGCGGTAGGTGACGCCCTGGCCCGGCCCGGCGAGGAAGGCGCGCAGCGTCTCGGGGGCCGGTCCGCCGCTGCTGTCGCTCCCTGCTACGATGACGAGGTAGCGCGCGCCGGTGAGCGGCAGGAAAGTCTGTGCCGAGAACGGGTGCCGTTCGAGCTGCGTCACCGTCAGCGGCAGCGTCGCGACCTCGTCCACGCGCGAGACCCAGAAACTCGCCTGCCGCGCCTCGGCGACATGATCGTGGACCTGTGGGAAGAACCGGCGCCGCTCGCCTCCCGCATGCGCGATCACGTCGCCGAAAGGCTCGAACGTGGACACCGTCAGCGGCTCGATCGTCACGGTGAGACCGGGTTGCGTCGCGGCCGGCATGGTCATCGCCCGATTCCGAAGGCCGCGAGAAAAGCCGCACGGCTGTTGCCGAGATGCACGGCCATCGCCTGTCGGGCTTCTGCCGGGTCTCCGCGGACGAGCGCATCGAGAATGGCGACATGCTCCGCTCGCGCCGTCTCGATCCGGCCCGATACTTCCTCCAGCGGGGACATGTGGATGCGCCGGCGGGCATCGCACACGATCTTGGCCAGGGACTGGTTGCCGCAATGCTCGACGACGAGATCGTGGATGCGGTCGCCGAGCTGCCAGCCGAGCAGGCTGGAATCCTGAGGATCGAGTTCGATGAGCTTGCGGCGCAGGCCGATCGCCACATCGAGAGCGATGCGACCGGCTGCCTGCGCTGCGGCTTCGGGTTCCAGCAACTGTCGCACGGCCAGCAGCTCCAGCACCTCGCCGGCGCCAACCTCGCAGACGGCGAGCGAGCCGTTGGGGAGACGCTCGAGATAACCCTCGCCGAGCAGGCGGCTCAGCGCGTTGCGCAGAGGCGTGCGGGATACCGACATGGCATCCGCCAAGCCGCGCTCGTCCATCTGCCGTCCCGGCCGGTACTCGCGCCGCTCGATTCCCCGCAGCAGGCGCAGATAGACCTGGGTCGTGATGCCGCCCTCGGCGGGCGGTAGCGGGACGATATTGCTCTGTACCGGCTCCTCGACGGCCATACAATCGGCGACTCCAGCGGTGGTATCCCAAGTTAGACTGCCGATTCCTCGCCGCAAAGCCGGTCGATCGAGCACATCTTAGTGAGATGTATTTATGCTCAAATTATAGATCTGGAATGCCCAGACTTCGATCGTCGCGATGATTTTTTGGTATCCCAAGTCGTGCGAGGCGACGGTCTTGCCCGAAGGCTTTCGCCGGGCGCCGCCGCCGGCTCTCTCATGCTCCTGCGCCTCGTCCATGGCGTTCCTCGCAGAGCCGGCTCTCGCGTCGCACGCGTGAGCAGGAGCGTCTCCGGCCGCCGCCCCATCGCGACCCGGCGTCGTTCACGTTGGCATCCAGGGCGCGGACGATCCGCCCGCCGTCGCGTTCTATAGGTACGGCAAGGGAGTGGTATCCCACATCGGCCTCCTGGCCGAGGAACGGGCAGCCCCGCTCTCGGAGCCTGTTTGACTTGCGAGGACTGATTCGCGAGGCCCTTTTCTCTCCCACCTGCGACCTCATCCTGAAGTCGTGGATGGGATAAAACTGATAGACCAGTCAAACAGGCTCTCGCATACCGCGCGAGGGCTGTGTGGTTCGGTGCAGTCTCGTATCGCGTCTTCTTGTTGCCTTCGCGGATGCGACATCCACGACGTCATTTCAGGGCCGCATAACGGAGCTCGGACCTGCGAATGACGAGGGAGGGCGACGCGCGACGCGGTCACCCTCCCTCGTCAGCGTGCCGGGCGGGCGAGCCCGAGGCGGTCGCGCAGGGTCGTGCCGTGATAGTCGCGACGGAACAGCCCGCGCTCCTGCAGCAGCGGCACCACGAGGTCGACGAAGTCGGTGAAGCCGTCGTGAAACCAGGGCGGCATGACGTTGAACCCGTCGGCGGCCCCGGTCTCGAACCAGTGCTGGAGCGTGTCGGCGACGGTCTCGGCCGAGCCGCACAGCACCCAGTGGCCGCGGGCCGCGGCGGTGAGGTTGTAGAGGTCGCGCAAGCTCATGCCGTCCCGCCGGGCCTTAGACAGCATCACCCGGGCGAAGCTGTGATAGCTGTCCGGCAGCGCGATGTCGGGTACCGGCCCGTCGAGGTCGTAAGGAGACATGTCCTGCCCGAGACGGTCGGAGAGCAGCGCCAGGGCGTTGGTGTCGCCGATGAAGCCCTGGAGCGCAGCGAGCTTGTCGAACGCCTCGCGCGCGGTGCGGCCGACCACCGGCATCACGCCGGGCAGCACGCTCACCTCTTCCGGGCGCCGTCCGTGGGCCGGAAGCCGGCCCTTGAGACCCGCATAAGCGGCGCGGGCCTCGTCGATGTCCTGCACCACCGAGAACACCACGTCGGCGGTGCGCGCGGCGAGGTCCTGGCCCGCCTCCGAGCCGCCGGCCTGGAGCACCACCGGCCGCCCTTGCGGGCTGCGGCCGATATTGAGCGGACCCTTCACTCTGAAGAACGGGCCGTCGTGATCGAGGGCGCGCAGGCGCGACGGGTCGATGTAGAGGCCGCTCTCCCGGTCGGCGACGAGCGCGTCGTCGCCCCAGCCGTCCCAGAGGCCGGCGACCACGTCGAGGAATTCGCCGGCCCGCTCGTAGCGCCGGGCGTGGTCCGGGTGGACCGTGCCGAAATTCGCGGCGGTCGCCGGGCTCGCGGTCGTCACGGCGTTCCAGGCGGCGCGCCCGCCGCTGATGTGGTCGAGGGAGGCGAAGGCGCGGGCGACCGTGAACGGATCGCTGTAGGTAGTCGAGACCGTGGCGCCGAGCCCGATGTGGCGGGTGAGCGGCGCGAGCGCGGCGAGCAGCGTCAGGGGCTCGAGGCGCAGCGTGTAGGACGGGTGGGCGGCCGGATCGGCGTAGAGGTTGTCGCCGATGAAGATCAGGTCGAAGCAGCCGCGCTCGGCGGTGCGGGCGATCTCGGCAATCGCGGAAAAATCCTGGAAGCTGTCGACGGCGCCGGGCATGCGCCAGCCGGCGACGTGGCTGCCGGTGCCGAGGAGGAACAGCCCGAGATGCATCTGCCGGGGCCGGGTCATGCATTCCTCCAGAACAGCAGCCGGCGCTCGGCGAGGCCGACGAGGCCGAAGAACAGGATGCTCGCCGCCGAGGCGACGACGATCGCCGACCAGACCTGCACGAAATTGATCTGCAGCACCGCCTGGTAGATCACCCAGCCGAGGCCGCCATAGGCGCCGAGCATCTCGGTGACGATCGCCACGATGACGCTGCGCACCGTCGAGACGCGAAGCCCTGCGAGGATCAGCGGCAGCGCCGTCGGCAGGCGCAGGCGCCACAGGAGAGCGAGACGCCCGGCGCCGAAGCTGCGCATCAGGTCGATGCTGCGGCGGTCGACCCGGTCGAGCCCGGCGAGCGTCGAGAGGAACAGGGTGAAGCTGACGGCGAGCGCCACCATCACCACCTTGGAGGCGATGCCGATGCCGAACCACAGCAAAATCAGGGGCGAGTAGGCCACCACCGGGACCGAGTTCACCGCCGTCACCGCGGTGACGACGAAGCCGCGGGCCCGCGGCAGCAGCGTCAGCGCGACCGCGAGCCCGATGCCGAGGAGCGCCCCGAGGGCGTAGCCGAGGAGCGCCTCGGAGAGGGTGTAGGAGGCTGCCTCGGCGAGCATCGCCCTCTTGTTCCACGTGCCGAGGAGCACGTCGCTCATCGCCGGCAGCACGTAGGCCGGCAGGGAAAAGCCGCGGGCGATGCCCTCCCAGAGCCCGATCATCAGCAATGCGCCGAGGATGCCGCGCTGCACCGCGAGGGATCGTTGCGCCGTCACTGCTCGGCCCCCCAGAACACCAGGCGGCGCTCGAGGAACGCGACCGCGGCGTAGAAGCCGGTGCCGAGGAGCGCCGAGACGAGGAGCGCGGCCCAGATCGCCACGACGTTCTCGGTGTACATCGCCTGCAGCAGGAGCACGCCGAGGCCGGTCGTGTCGCCGAACCACTCGCCGACGATCGCCCCGACGAGGCTGAGCGAGGCGGCCAGCCGCAGGGCCACGAAAGTCTGCGGCAGGGCGCTCGGCAGCTGGAGGCGCAGGAGGATCTGGCGCGGCGAGGCGCCGAAGCTGCGCATCAGGGCGATCTGGCGCGGATCGACCGATTCGAGGCCGATCAGCGCGTTCACGGTGACCGGGAAGAAGGTGAGGTAGAAGGCGATGACCGCCTTGGCGATCAGCGTGTTGCCGAACCACAGCACGACCAGCGCCCCGAAGGCGATGACGGGGATCGTCTGCGACACGACGAAGAGCGGGAAGACCATCTCGCGCAAAGACCGCAGCCGCAGGAACGCGACCGCGACCGCGACCCCGAAGGCGCCGCCAGTCACGAACCCGACCAGCGTCTCGGCGAAGGTGCGCAGGAAGCCCGCGGCGTAGGCGCCGGGCGTCGCCAGGATCGCCGCCAGCACGGCGGAGAGCCGCGGCAGGTAGAAGGGCCGGATGCCGAGGAGCAGCACTAGCCCCTCCCAGGCGAGTGCCACGACCAGCAGCCCCGCGACCCGTCCGCCGATCCGGCGGGCGAGGCGGCCGGATCCGGCCGCCGGAGGAGAGGCCGAGAGGGCGGGGGCGGCGCTCACAGCTGGCGGTCCGCGGAGGACAGCGCGTCGAGGCTGCGGGAGTCGAACGCGGCCTTGAGGTCGACGGGCTTTCCGATGACCTTGGCCTGGAGCAGGAGGTCGTGCGCCTTGGCGATGGCCTCGGGGTCGATCGCGAACAGACCCTTCTCCTTGGCGGCGCCGGCCGTCATCAGGCGCTTGACCTCGGCGAGCATGAACTCCTGGTGCGCCCTGTCGAGGGTGGGGGCGATCGCCATCACGGTGTCGACGGCGCCCTTCGGGTCGGCGAAGGCGTTGCGCCAGCCGCGGATCGAGGCGCGCAGGAAGCCCTTCACCAGCTCGGGCTTCTCCTTCAGCACCGTCTCGGACACGATCAGGGTGTCGCGCGGGAAGGTGACGCCGTAATCCTCGGCGACGAAGGTGCGTAAGTTCTCTTTCCCCATCCGGCTCTGGATGGCGTAGAGTTCGTTGTAGTAGGTGGCCGTGGCGACGTCGACGGCGCCGTCGACGAAGGGTGTGACGCTGACCTGCTGCGGCTGGATCTTCACCTCGTCGGGCCGGATCCCCTCCTTGGCCAGGATGGCGTTGAGGACGTGGTTGGCGCCGGTGAACCAGGTCGTGACGGTGCGGCCCTTGAAGTCGGCGAGCGTCTTCACCGGGCCGTCCTTGCGGGTGACGAAGACGAACGGGGTGACCTGGTGCGAGACACCGATGCAGACCACCGGCAGGCCCTTGTCGCGGGCGGCCATCACGCTGTCGCTGCCGCCCGAGAGGCCGAACGTGTCGGCGCCGGTGGCGACCAGGTTCTCGGCGAGCAGGTTCGGCCCGCCCGGGTTGATCGTCAGGTCCAGCCCCTCCGCCTTGTAGTAGCCCTTCTGGGCGGCGACGTAGAACCCGGCGAACTGCGCCTGCGGCAGCCATTTCAGGCGCAACGAGACCTTCGCGGGCTCGGCGGCGGCGGGGCCGGCGAGCGCAGGGGCCGTGAGGGCGATGGCGGCGAGGGCTGCGAGGAGGTGACGGCGCTTGAGCATGCGAGATCTCGGCGATCAGTGGCGGTAGGACGGGTCGGTGCGGTCGAGCCGGCGCATCAGCGCCGGCCATTCGCGCTCGCCGGGGATCAGGATGTCGCCCTGGAGCTCCCAGAACTGGCGCGCGGCGCGCTCGCAGACCTCGTGGGGCGGGATCACCAGGGCGGCGCCGGCGGCGGCCGCCGCCTGCATGTCGAGCTGGATGCGCGCGGCGCGCTCGAAGTAGTAGAGCAGCATGAACGCCTCGCCGGGCGTGCGGCCGACGGTCAGGATGCCGTGGTTGCGCATCAGCATGACCTTGTGGGGCCCGAGGTCGCGCACGAGGCGGCCCTGCTCGTCGAGGTCGATCGCCACGCCCTCGTAATCGTGGAACGCCTGCCGGTCGTAGAACCGCATCGCGAACTGGCTCAGCGGCAGGAGGCCCTTCTCCTGGCCCGAGACCGCGACGCTGGCATCCGAGTGGGTGTGCAGCACGCAGGCCGCGTCATGGCTCGTCTCGTGGATCGCCGCGTGGATCACGAAGGCGGCGAGGTTCACCGTGTAGGGCGTGTCACTGAGGATGTTGCCCTTGAGGTCGATCTTCACGAGGCTCGAGGCGGTGATCTCGTCGAAGAGCAGGCCGTAGGGGTTGATCAGGAACTCGTTATTGCGACCCGGGACGCGGGCCGAGATGTGGTTGTAGATCAGGTCGTCCATGCCGAGCTGCGCCACCATGCGGTAGCAAGCGGCGAGCGCGACGCGGGCCTCCCACTCGGCGGGATCGAAGCCGCGGGACGCATCCTCGGAGCTCATCGGGCCTTCGCTCATCTGGCGTTCGCTCATCTGGCGTTCTCCTGGGCGACCTGGAACGACTTGAGGCTCTCCTCCTCGATCGCCTCAAGGAGCGTGCGCTTGAGCCGGATGAATTCGGGGGCGGTGACGAGGTCGGGCCGGCGCGGCCGCGGCAGGTCGATGCGCTGCTCGAGCTTCAACGCGCCCGGCCGGGCGGTCATCACCAGCACCCGGTCGCCGAGGAAGATCGCCTCGTCGACATCGTGCGTGATGAACAGGATCGTGCGCCGGTGCCGCTGCCAGACGTCGAGGAGCCAGCGCTGCATCAGCGCGCGGGTGAGCGCGTCGAGCGCCCCGAACGGCTCGTCGAGCAGCATCAGGTCGCGCTCGAACAGGAAGGTGCGCATGAGCGCCACCCGCTGGCGCATGCCGCCGGAGAGTTGGTGCGGATACTGCGCCTCGAAGCCGGCGAGCCCGAACTCGGGCAGCATCCGCATCGCCTCGGCCCGGGCTTCTTTCCGCGGACGGCCCTCGATCTCGAGCGCCAGGATCGCGTTGTCGATCACATTGCGCCAGGGCAGCAGCAGGTCGCGCTGGGGCATGAACGAGACGCGGCCGAGCAGGTCCGCGGCGTGGCAGCTCCGCCCCTCGAAGCGCAACGCCCCGCCGGGATCGGGCTCCTCGAGCCCCGCCACGATGTTGAAGAGCGTGCTCTTGCCGCAGCCGCTCGGGCCGACCACGGTGACGAACTCGCCCCGCCCGACCCGGGCCGAGAGGCCCGACAGCGCCTTGACCGTCCCGAAGGTCTTGTCGATGCCGCGAAGCTCGATCAGCGGCGCGGCGGGCTCAGGCGCCGGAGCGGGCGCGTCGTCCTGGTGTCGCAGCATGGCCCGCAAGAGACGTCCTTTCGGGTTCTTGTATAACGAGGACCGCCTCTGGCATGCAGAAGCGGCGGCAGCGATGCAGGGACGTCTGCAACGGATGTGCCAGATCGCAGCACTCCGCGGTGGATCCCATCGGACCGACGGTATCGCGCTTGCCCTGCGCACTCGGAGCCGGCGGCCCTGCGGCGCCGAAACCCGAGAGGAACCGACATGCGGACTGAAATGTATACAAAAGTGAGCCTCATAGATGCATAAGGCGGCAGCAAGCGCACAAGACGACGTCATCCGGCTCGAGGAAAAGCGCCCATCGGCCCCTCCCCTCCCCGGCGTGACCCTGGCGGAAGGCCTGCGCCATCGGCTCGAGGCGGCGATCGCCGCCGGCCATCTCGAGCCCGGCAGCCGCCTCGACGAGCAGGAGATCGCGCTACGCTACGGCGTGTCGCGCACGCCCGTGCGCGAAGCGTTCCGGCTGCTCGCCGCGAGCCATCTCGTCGAGCTGCGCGGACGCCAGGGTGCGGTGGTCCGCACCATCAGCCCGCACGCCCTGATCGAGATGTTCCAGGTGATGGCGGAACTCGAGGGCCTGTGCGCCCAGCTCGCCGCGCGGCGCGTGCCCCCGACCTGGCGGTCGACGATCGAGCCGATCCATCAACGCCTCGTCGCCCTCGTCGACGGACGCGACGCCGACGCCTTCTATGACGTCAACCAGGAGTTCCACGAGGCGATCTACGAGGCCGCCCGCAACGGCTTCCTGGCCGACCAGACCCGGCGCCTGCGCAACCAGGTCGCCGCCTATCGCCGCCGCGTCACCCGGATGCCGAACCGGATGAGCGATACGATCCGCGAGCACGAGGCGATTATGCGGGCGATCCTCGCCCACGACCCGGAAGGCGCGCGCAAGGCGATGCGCGACCACGTCGCGCTGCTCGGCGACAACCTGCTCGACTTCCTGGCGGCGTTCGAATGAGCGCCGGCTTGGTATGCAAATTGCTGTACCATGCATACCTGTCTGCCGCCAGGAGTGTCCCGTGCAGCTCGACCTCACCGACAAGACCGCCCTGATCACCGGTGCCTCGAAGGGCATCGGGCTCGCCGTCGCCCGGACCTTCGCCGCCGAGGGCTGCCACCTGCATCTGGCCGCCCGCAACGGCGCGGCGATGGAGGAGGCCCAGCGCGCGCTGGAGGCCGAGTACGGCGTCCGCGTCACCGTCCACGCCCTCGACCTGTCGAGCACCGCCGCGATGGAGCAGCTCGCGGCGGCGGCCGGCGACATCGACATCCTGGTCAACAATGCCGGCGACATCCCGGCTGGCTCGATCGAGATCCTGGAGGAGGCCGACTGGCGCCGGGGCTTCGACCTCAAGGTGTTCGGATACATCACCCTGTCGCGGCTGTACTACCCGCGCCTGAAGGGCCGCGGCGGGGTGATCGTCAACGTCATCGGCAATTCGGGCGAGAACTGGGACGCGAGCTACATCGCGGGCTCGACCGGCAACGCCGCGCTGATGTCCTTCACCAAGGCGCTCGGCGGCCGCAGCCTCGATCACGGCGTGCGGGTGGTCGCGGTCAATCCCGGCCCGGTCGCCACCGACCGCATGCTCAAGATCATGAAGCGCAAGGCGATCGACATGCTGGGCGACGAGGCGCGCTGGCAGGAACTGTTCGACAAGTACCCGGGCAAGCGCCCCGCCACCTCGGAGGAGGTCGCCGATCTCTGTGCCTTCCTGGCCTCGCCGCGCGCCGGCTACATCACCGGCACCGTCGTCACCATCGACGGCGGCATCGCCTCCCGCGGCTCGGTGATCTGATGGCCTCCCCCGCCCTCACCCGCAACCGCTACTTCGACGAACTCTCGGCGACGCCGCACCTGATCTGGCTCGGCCAGAACACCAACCACGTCGAGGCGCACCCGGCCGTGCGGACCGCGATGATCCGGGCGATCGAGGAGAACGCCTTCAACGCCTACGCCCCGCCGCTCGGCTTCGAACGTTTACGCGACGCGATCACCGCCGATCTCGGCACGCCGGGCGCCGAGGCCCTGGTGACCGAGGGCGGCGTCAACGCGCTGGCGATGGTCTGCCGCGCCCGCTGCCGGCCCGGTACCACCTTCGTCACAACCGATCCGACCTGGAAATGGCCGTGCCTGTTCGCCGAGCAGGCCGGCGCGACGGTGATCGAGATCCCGATCTACGATCCCGCCTGCGGGTACCGGCTCACCCCGGAGGCCCTGCGCGCGAACGTCGACGAGCGCACGGCGATCATCTACCTCGTCGATCCCAACAATCCCCTCGGCATCCGCTACACGCGGGCCGAGATCGAGGCTTTCGCGGGAATCGCGCGCGCGTGCGGCGCGCTCCTCGTCCACGACTGCACCTATCGCGACTTCGCCGACGGCCACTACCCGGCCCTCCTCGCCGATCCCGAGAACACGGTCGTCTCGCTGAGCTTCTCGAAGTGGCTCGGGCTCGCGGGGCTGCGCATCGGGGCGCTCGTCGCCTCGTCCGCCGTGTTCGAGGAGATGGCGGCGCGCACAACCAGCGTCCTCGGCGCCAGCGTGATCGCGCAGCGCGCCGCCGAGGCAGGGCTCGCGGTCAAGCCCGACTGGATGGCGAAGGTCCGCCGCATCGACCGGGCCAACAAGGCGATGATCGCCGAGGCCGCGGGCCGGGTCGAGGGGCTGGCGCTGCCGGTCTTTCCCTCGCACGGCAACTTCCTGGTGCTGGAGACGATCGGCGCCGGCATCCGGCCCGAGGCGCTGGTCGAGTGCTACCGGCGCCGCGGCATCATGATCCGCCAGGGCACCTACCACACCGCCCGCTTCGGCGACCGCTTCGTCAAGGTCTCGACCTCGGTGCCGACGCCGTGGGTGGAGCGGTTCTGCGACCTGCTGCCGGTCCTGGCGGAGGAGGCGCGCACGCTGAACGATCTGCCGGCGCAGTTCTGAAGCCCGGACCCAGTTCGTCCCGACGGCTCGGACACCCGCCGTGTGGTTCCGGTTCTGCTCGAAAACCAGAACAGAGACCAGTCAAGCGCGGGACTTCTCCTCTCCCCGCGGGCGGGGAGAGGACTTCAACCCCCCTTGTCGGGGGTGAAGTGAGTGCAGGCGAAAGCCGGAGCGAGGGTGAGGGGGAAGTGCCAAAGGAGTCTCATCCGGAAACACTCCCTCACCCTCGCGGCGAACCTACGGTTCTCTGCTCGCCGCGCTCCCTGAACGGGAGCACGGCCCTCTCCCCGCCCGCGGGGATAGGAGAAACCCGCGATTCACTGCTCCCGGACAACTGTTCCTCAATGAGAGGGAAGAGGTAAGCCTCTGATTGTTTGAAATTATCAATCAAAAATCGCTCCGGTAAGCCCAGGTCTCCGCATCATTTCGATACTGGCAGCCGCCGGCGCCGCCCTACCCTGCCCACGCCCGACAATCCAGGATCACCACCCATGAAGATCACCACCAAGGACGGCGTCCAGCTCCACGTCGAGGAAGCGGGCGAAGGCACCCCGATCCTGTTCATCCACGAATTCGGCGGCAACCACGCGGCCTGGGAGCCGCAGCTGCAGTATTTCAGCCGGCGCCACCGCTGCATCACCTATGCGGCCCGCGGCTATCCGCCGTCCGACGTGCCGGAGCGCCTCGACGCCTATTCGCAGGCCATCGCCGCCAACGACGCGGTCGCGGTGCTGGACGGGCTCGGGATCGACAAGGCTCACGTCGTCGGGCTGTCGATGGGCGGATTCTGCACCGTCCATGTCGGCCTGCGCACGCCCGAGCGCGCCCTGTCGCTGACGGTGGCGGGGGCCGGCTACGGCTGCGAGAAGGAGTTCGAGGAGTATTTCCGCGGCGTCTCCCTGGAAGTGGCCGACAACTTCGAGCGGCAGGGCGCGAAGGAATTCGCGAAGATCTACGCGCTGGGCGCCAGCCGGGTGCAGTTCCAGAACAAGGATCCCCGCGGCTGGCAGGTCTTCGCCGACCGCCTCGCCACCCACTCGGACAAGGGCGCGGCGATGACCATGCGCGGCGTCCAGGCCCGCCGGCCGTCCTTCTACGACCTCGAGGACGAGCTGAAGCGGATGGCGGTGCCGACCCTGGTTGTGGTCGGCGACGAGGACGACCACTGCCTGCAGCCCGGCATCTTCCTCAAGAAGACGATCCCCGCCTGCGGCCTCTCGGTCTTCCCGAAGACCGGCCACACCCTCAACCTCGAGGAGCCCGCCGCGTTCAACGCGCTACTGGCCGAGTTCATCGCCCAGGTCGAGGCCGGGCGCTGGCTGCCCCGCGATCCGCGGGCGCTGCCGGGCCAGATCATGCGGACGCGCTGACACGATGCCCGCATCCGAGTTCGACCGGCTCTGGCGCCGGCTGATGGCGCTGTCCGAAATCGGCGCCATTCCGGGCGGCGGCGTCGACCGCCAGGCCCTCACCGCGGGCGAGGCGTCAGCCTGGCGGCGCGTCATCGAGTGGGGCCGCGAGGCCGGGCTGCATCCTGCGACGGACGAGGCCGCCAACCTCTTCCTGGTCCTGCCTGGCCGGGACCGGGCCGCCGCACCGGTGCTGCTCGGCAGCCACCTCGACACCCAGCCGACCGGTGGGCGCTTCGACGGGGCGGCCGGCGTGCTCGCCGCCCTCGACGCCGTCACGGATCTTGCCGCGAGCGGCCGGGTCCCGGCCCGCGACTGCGTCGTCGTCGCCTGGATGAACGAGGAGGGCAGCCGCTTCGCCCCCGGCATGATGGGATCGGAGGCGTTCTGCGGCGTGCGCGACCTCGCGGCAATCCGGGCCGTGCGGGACGCGGACGGGGTCAGCACCGGCGACGCCCTCGAGCGCTTCCTCGCGGGCTTCCCCGACCTGCCGCGCCGGCCCCTCGGCAAACCGGTCGCGGCCTATCTCGAACTGCATATCGAGCAGGGGCCGGTGCTGGAAGCGGCGGGGATCCCAGTCGGGATCGTCACCGGCATCCAGGGCAAGAAGACCTACGCGGTCCGCCTCTCCGGCGCGGAGGGCCATGCCGGCACCCTGGCGATGGCGCAGCGCCGCGACGCGGTGGCGGCCTTCGCGCGCTGCGCAGCGGCGCTCCACCACGAAATGGGCAGCCTCGATCCGGACATCAAGCTCACCGTCGGGCGGGTGCAGGTGACGCCGAACGCTCCGTCCGTGGTGGCTGGCGAGGTGCGATTCAGCATCGACCTGCGCCACCCCGACAACGCGGTGCTCGATGCCGCCGGCGCCCGCATCGCGCCCCTGTGCGAGGCCGAGGCCGGCCCCTGCGCGGTCGCGGTGACGCCCCTCGTCGACGCGCCCTCGAACGCGTTCGATCCCGGCTTGCGGGACCGGATCGGACGGGCGGCGGTTGAACTCGGCATCCCGGCGATGCCGCTCCTCTCGGCCGCCGGCCACGATGCCCGCCACCTCGCCGGCCGGTGTCCGGCGGCGATGATCTTCGTTCCCTGCCGGACGGGGATCAGCCACGCTCCGGCCGAGTGGGCCGAGCCCGCCCACCTCGCCGCCGGCGCGGCGATCCTCGCCCGGGTCCTCGAGGACCTCGCCTTCGCCGACGCCCTGCCCCTTCCGCCGGACCTGCCCCCTCTGCCTGGAGACCTGAGATGACTGAGACCGTCGCGCCGGACGTCGAGTTCGCGTCGATCGAGACCGCTCCGGCCGGGACGAAGCCCGTCGACATGGCCGACCTGCCGGTCCAGCTGGCGCGGAGCCCGGCCGGGCCGGCCGAGGCGCGGGCGCGCTACTTCAATTCCGGCAACGCCTTCAACATCAAGATGCCGCCGGTGCCGGGCCGGGTGTTCACGTCCGAGGCCGCGCGGGCGCTCGCGCCGGACGCGCCGACGGGCTTCATCGCCTGCGACCAGGCCGGGGCGATGGCCAGCCCGTTTCCGGCGACGACGCCCCTGATGCTCGCCCGCTACGCCACGATCACCCCCGGCGAACGCCTCGCCTGCAACCTTGCGGCGACCGGCTCGGTCTGGTTCGTCATCGCCGGGACCGGGGAGACGCGTATCGGTGAGAGTTGCGCCGGCGCCGAGATTCTGCGCTGGGGACCCGGCGACGTGATGCTGCTGCCCGGCCTTGCGCTCACCCACGCCGCCGAGAGCCGGGCGGTCCTGTGGTGCGTCAGCAACGAGCCGCAGCTCGCCCACGATTCCTCGCGCCCGCCCGCCGCCCCGGTCGCCCCCGTGCATTACCCCGCGGCCGAGATCGAGCGCCAGCTCGCGGTGATCGCCGCGGCCGGCACCAACGCCGCGACGTCCGGCCTCGCGCTGATCTTCTCCTCGGAGGGGCTCGAGGCGGCCCGCAACATCCTGCCGACGCTCACCCTGTCGCTGAACACCCTTCCGCCGGGCACGCATCAGCGGGCGCATCGCCACAACTCGGCGGCGGTGACCCTCGCGGTCGCGGGCGAGCACTGCTTCTCCGCCGTCGACGGCGCCCGCTGCGACTGGACCCCGTGGGCGACCCTGGTGACGCCGCCGGGCGCACCGCATTCCCACCACAACGAGGGCGGCTCCCGCGCCCGCTTCCTGATCGTGCAGGATGGCGGCCTGCACTACCATGCCCGCACGATGGGCTTCGCGTTCCTGGAGTGAGCGGGACGCCCGGGCGGCGGTGCCCGCGTCAGGTCCGGACGGCGGAATCGTCGATGCCGAGCCCGACGAACCAGTCGGCGATCTGGGAGCCCGTCATGAAGATCGTGTCGGGCCGCGCCATCAGCATGTCGAGCGTGCGCTCGAAGTGGTTCATCCGGTGGGCGACGCCCTGCACGTGCGGGTGCAGCGGCAGGGTCAGCACGCGGGGCTGGTCGGCGAGCTCCCTCTCGAAGGTCGCGACGGCATCGACGACGCGGCGGTGCTGCTCGTCGGAGGAGTGCTTGTCGATCGCCCAGACGACCACGTCGTTGTACTCGAACGAGTACGGCATCGCGATCATCGGGCCGTGAATCGTGCGCATCCAGGTCGGCACGTCGTCCATCAGCCAGTCGCAGCAATACTCGATGCCGCGCTCCTTCAGGAGATCGGCCGTGTGGTCGGTCTGGCTCTGGCCCGGCCCGAGCCAGCCGCGGACCTTCTGGCCGGTGAAGCGCGCGATGCGAGCGAGGGTCTCGTCGATGATCGGCACCTCGTCCGGCTCGTTCTGGAGCGCACGCTGGGTGAGGCCGTGCCCCATGAATTCCCAGCCGGCCGCCAGGATCGCCTCGGCCGCACGGGGATAGACCTCGATCACGCTGGCATTGATGGCGGCGGTGGCCGGCAGGCCGCGCTCGCCGATCGCCCGCAGGAGCCGCGGCAGGCCGCAGCGCATGCCGTACTCGACCCAGTTGAAGTTCGGCACGTCCGGCGAGCGGTCCATCCCGTGCGGGCCGGGCAGGATCTTGCGCGGCATCGGCCGGTCGAACGGCCAGTGCTCGATATTGGCGACGATGTGGACGATCAGCGGCTTGCCGTCCGGCGGCGCGAGCCGCGGCATGTCGGTGGCGAGGCAGTAGGGGATGCGGGGGTTCGACACGGTCGGGAGGACTCTCACAGGCTGCCAGGGAGGAGGAGGTCGCGGATCCAGCGCGCCACGGCGCAGGCCTCGGCGTCGCGATCGCGAAAACCCGCGAGCTGGAGGCCGAGCGGCAGCCCGTCGGCGGCGAGAAGCGGCAGGGCGAAGGCGGGGCCCGCCACCATGGTCCAGGGCGTCGGGTAGCTGCGCGAGCCGGTATAGTCGTGGCCGACGATCGCCGGCCCGCTCGAGCACAGGGCGAGGAAGCCGTCGGCACGGTCACGCAGGGCCTCGACCTGCCGCCGCAACCCCTCGCGTGAGGCGAGGGCGGCGCGGTAGCCCTCCGGCATCATCCGGGCGGTGTGGTCGAGAAGCTCGTGGATGCGCTTGCCGACCCGGTCGAGCCCGTGCTCGGCGTAGGCCCGCAGCGGCCACTGCGCCTCCCAGGAGAAGATGTCGTAGGAATACTCGCTGCCCGCCACGATCTCCTGCTCCAGCGACTCGACCTCCGGGTCGCCGTGTCGGTCGATGATCGCGACGCCGGCGCGGGCGATCGCCGCGACGGCCTCCTCGAAGGCCGCGCGCGAGGTCGCGTCGGTCTCGCCCCAGCCGCGCATGTCGAGGCGCACGAGGGCACGGGGCTTACGCGCTTCGGGGACGTGCTCGGGTCCCTGCAGGCCGGGATGGGGCGGGGTGCCGCCGACGCGACGCGCGATCGCGATGGCGCTCGACCACACGTCCTCCAGGCTCGCCCCGATGAGGCCGAGATGGTCCTGGGTCGGCGAGAGCGGCGTCACGCCGCCCGTGTGGAGCGCGTCGTGGCTCGGCTTGAGCGCGTAGGCGCCGCAATAGCCGGCCGGGCGCAGGGTCGAGGCCTGGGTCTGCGTGCCGAGCGCCAGCGCCACCATGCCGGCGCCGACAGCGGCGGCCGAGCCACTCGACGAGCCGCCGGGCGTGCGCGTCGAGTCGTAGGGGTTGCGGGTCGGGCCGGAATTGCCGCAGGCGAACTCGGTCGTGACCGTCTTGCCGACGATCAAGGCGCCGGCCTGCCGCAGGGCCCACACCGCCGCCGCGTCGCGCCGCGCGTACCAGCCGGCATAGAGCGGGCTGTTCATCTGTGTCGGGAAATCAATCGTCTCGATCATGTCCTTCACGGCGAAGGGCATGCCGTCGACGAGCGAGAGCGGGCGCCCCGCGGCCCAGCGCGCCGTCGCGGCGTCGGCGAGGCGCCGCGCCGCCGCGGTGTCGCTCACCACGAAGGCCCGCACCGACGGCTCGCCCTGCTCCATCGCGTGGAGATGGCGCTCAAGGGCGTCGCGGGGAGTATCGCGGCCGGAGAGGAACGCCGCGGCGAGCGGCACGTAAGGCGCGGCGAGGGAGGCCCGCGGATCGTAGGCGATGCGGCGCGGCGGGATGTCGTCGGGAAGCGGCGCGACGGGCAGGAACGGCATGGCGGCCTCTCGTGACAGGCCCGGATGACGGCTCCGGCCGGAGCGATCCCGGCCGGGCGCCGGAGCGATCGCCGGAAACGTAGGCCGCCGGGCACCGGCGGGCGCAGTGGCCGCGCGGGCATAGCTGAAAGAGCGCGCCAGGCATGTCGGCGCCCTCCCCGCTCGCGAGAGGATCGCGGCACGAGACCGGTCGCGGCGCCCTTCCTGCATCAGGGCTCACGGCACAGGTCGCGCCCCGGTCTTCCGTCGCTTCGAGGAGCCCCATGCTCACCAGACGCCACCTCCTCGCCGCCGGCTCCGCCGCGCTCGCGGCGCCGGCGATCCTCCCGTCCGGGGCGCGGGCCGAGACGAAGTCGGTCAAGATCGCCACGATCCTCGCCGGCACGACGATCGCGAGCTTCCTCCTGCCCGACCGGCTGAAGGCGATGGGCTATGAGGCCGAGACGCTCGTCTTCCCAAGCATCACCCAGCGCATGCAGGCGGTGGCCTCCGGCGACGCGCAGATTGGCTACGGCGGCGTCAGCGCCGCGATCAGCCTGGGCGGGCGCGGCACGGCGCTGAGCATCCTGGCCAATGCCTGCGACGGCGGCTGGGCGCTGACCGCCCGGCCGGAGATCGCCGCACTCGCCGACCTCGCGGGCCGGAAGGTCGCGGCCCAGGCCGGCACGATCCAGCACCTGTCGCTGCAGTGGAAGCTGATCAAGGAGGGGCTCGCCGCCAAAACCGAGGTGGTCTTCATGAACCCGCAGGACATGCCGGCGGCCCTGCGCGGCGGCGACATCGACGCCATGATGGCGCCCGAGCCCTACGCCGCGTTCCCGGTCGTCAATGGATGGGGCAAGCCGCTCTGGAGCGGCTACGACACGCCGATGGGCCGCTGCAACCTGGCGCTGATGGCCGCGCCGGCCTTCGTCGAGGCCAATCCTGCCACCACGAAGGCGGTCCTCGACGCACACCGGGAGGTGACGGCCCAGCTCCAGAAGGATCCGTCGAGCGCCGCCGACGCGATCGTCAAGACGCTGAACCTGCCCCGGCCAGTGGCCCTGGCCTCGCTGCAGAACACCTTCTTCACCACCGAGACCGGGCCGGATTTCCGGCGCCAGGTCGAGGCTTTGGGCCAGATGATGCTCGAGGCGCGGATGACCGCGAAGCTGCCGGACTGGAACCGGCTCCTGCCGCGCTGATCCCCCCATGGCCCGCTCGCTTCGCCGCGCTCCCATCGGAATCCTGCCCCTCCTCGCGCTCCTCGCCGCCTGGGAGCTGGCCTCGCGAGCGGGCGTCTACTCGGCCGCGCTCTTCCCCTCGCCGCTGGAAGTCTGGAGCGTCTTCACCGACGAGGGACCGCTGCTCCTGCGCCACACCCTGGCGAGCCTCACCCGCGTCGTCGTCGGCGTGTCGCTGGCGGTCGTCACCGCCGTCCCGCTCGGCCTCCTGATCGGCCGCTACCGCACCCTCGAGCGCCTGCTCGACGGGACGGTGCAGATCTTCCGCTGTTTCCCGGCGATCGCCCTGATCCCGCTCGCCATCCTGTTCTTCGGCATCGGCGAGAAGCCGGCGATCATGCTGATCTGGTTCGCGGCGTTCTGGCCGCTCCTCATCAGCACGATCTTCGGCGTCAAGAGCGTCGAGCGCACGCTCCTGTCGGTCGCGCAGGTGGCACGCGCCTCCGACCGCCTGGTGCTGGTGGACATCCTGCTGCCGAACGCCCTGCCGTCGATCATCACCGGCCTGCGGCTCGCCGCCGGCACCGGCTGGCTCACCGTCGTCACCGCCGAGATGATGGCCGTGCGCTCCGGGCTCGGCTACATGATCCTCTACGCGCAGCAGATCTTCCGGCCCGACGAGATCGTCGCCGGCATCATCATCATCGGCGTCGTCGGCCTCGCCTTCGACCAGCTGATCCGGATCGCCCGCGATCGTCTCTGCCGCTGGCAGGAAGGCCTCGTCGCCGCACCATGAGCCTCATCGACGTCCGCCACCTCTCCAAGACCTACGCGCGCCGGGCCGAGACGGTCACGGCCCTCCGCGACGTCACCCTGACGGCCGAGCCCGGGGAGTTCCTCTGCCTCCTCGGCGTCTCGGGCTGCGGCAAATCCACCCTCCTGAAGATCCTGGCGGGGCTCGAGCCGCACAGCGAGGGCACCGTGCTGGTCGACGGCCGGCACCTCCAGGGACCGCATGCGGACGCCGCCGTGGTGTTCCAGGAGCACGGCCTGTTTCCCTGGATGACGACGCGGCGCAACGTCGAATTCAACCTCAAGGCCCGCGGCACCGGGGCGCGCGAGCGCCGCCGCGTGGCGGAGGCGATGATCGAGACTGTCGGCCTGTCGGGCTTCTCCGAGAAGTACCCGCACGAGCTCTCGGGCGGCATGCGCCAGCGCGTCGGCATCGCTCGGGCGCTCACCACGAATCCGAAGCTCCTGCTGATGGACGAGCCGTTCGGCGCCCTCGACGCGCAGACGCGCAGCGCCATGCAGGGCGAGCTCCTGCGCCTCTGGCAGGCGCGGCGCACGACGGTGCTGTTCGTCACCCACAGCGTCAGCGAGGCGATCGTGCTCGCCGACCGGGTCGTGGTGATGACGCCGCGGCCGGGCCGCATCCGCACGATCATTCCGGTCGACCTGCCGCGCCCGCGCGACACCACCGCGCCGGCCTTCAACGCGCTGGTGCGCCGGGCGCTCGCCGAGCTCCACGACGACCTCGCGGCGGCCGCCCAATAGCCTTGTCCCGAGCAGGACCTGCTTACAAAGACGCCGTTTCTGCTCGGCAGCCTGTCACAACTATGGGCATCGGCCGCCCAGTTCCCCCGGCTATGCTGCGGAGGACTGACGGAGTGGAGAACCCATGGATTTCCGCAGGCTCCGGTATTTCCACGCGGTCGCGAAGGCCGGCAGCTTCTCGCGCGCCGCCACCGAGATCGACATCGCGCAGCCGGCGCTCAGCCGCCAGATCAAGCAGCTCGAGGACGAGCTCGGCGCGCTGCTGTTCTACCGCGACGGGCGCGGCGTGCACCTGACGCCGGCGGGCGAGCTGCTGATCGCCTTCGCGGATTCGATGATCGACGGCAGCGCCCGGGTGGCGCGGGAGATCCGCGCCCTCGGCGGCGCCCCGCAGGCCTCGCTGTCGCTCGGGGTGCTGCCCTCGCTCAGCACGGCCCTGCTGGAGCCCCTGGTGGTGCGCCTGCACGAGCGTCATCCGGGCATCCGCCTGAACGTCCGCGAGGCGATGAGCGGCACGATGATGAACCTCCTGCAGGACGGCAAGGTCGACATCGCAGTCGTCTACGAGGGCCGGATGCCGAGTTCGATCGTGGCCGAGCACCTGCTCGCCGACGCGGTCTGCCTGGTGCGCCGACCGCGACAGGATGGGATCGCGTCGGTCTCGGGTGCGATGCTGGAGCGCCTGCCGCTCGTCATGCCGTGCCGCAATCACGGCATCCGGCAGCTCGCCGAGACGCAGCTCACCGCCCGCAACCTGCGCCTCGACGTCCGCTTCGAGATCGACTCGGTCCCGACGATGAAGCGCCTCGTCGCCACGACCGATCTCGCGACGCTCCTCACCTACGGCGCCGTGGCCGAGGAGGTCCGCGCCGGCGAGCTCGAGGCGCTGCCCCTCGTCGAGCCGGCGCTCGAGCGCCGGCTCGCGCTCGCCACCGCCGGCGTGCGGATCGACGCGGCCAACCGCATCGTCGTGCGGGCGGTCCAGTCGGTCGTGCACGAGATCGCTCAGAGCCAGCACTGGACGGCGCCGGCGCGCTTCGCCCGCGCGTTCTGATGAGCGGAACGCCGACCCCTCCCGGTCATGCCGGGCTTCGCTGCATGACCCCAGGATCGCGGAACGCGACAGCACCCATTCCGCCGGAAACCACGTCGGACCATGGCTCGCGACGCTCCCCTTTCCCGGACGACTGAAACGAAGTGGAAGGAGATCCGGGATCCAGCAATAAAACTTCGCGAAGCGTCCGTTCGTCTGCAACGTTGCAGCATAGGGAGCCGCTTCGCGGCACTTCTCCCGCTGGATCCCGGATCTCCCTCCGCTTCGCTGCACTCGTCCGCGAAAGGGGGGAGTGGCTTACGATTCTACCGCCCGCGTGCTCGACCTTTGGCCGCTGTCGCGCACCATGCCCTGGAAAGTCATAGCGGCGGGAAGGTCCCGCCGTGCATGGGCGTCCGCACCCGGGAGCGGCGATCACTTCCCCAGCGCCACCGCCGCCGGCCTGACCTCCCGCATCAGCTCCGGCATGACCATCTCGGCCGGCTGCACGGGCTTGGTCAGCTTACCGGCGCCCTTGAGGTGGTCGATCGCGACCGCGATGTTAGCGAGCGTGCCGCCCGACAGGTTCATCGTGTAGTCGACCTTCGGCATCAGCTCGCCGACGAGCGCGGGCGGCTGCTTGAGGAACTTCGCCACCATCGCGACGGAGCCCGCCGGATCGGCCTTGATGCGGTCCGCCGCCTCGACCAGCGAGGCCACGAAGCGGCGCGAGGCGTCCGGGTTCTTGGTCGCCCAGCCGCGGTTCATGTAGACGAAGTTGCGAACGTTGATGATGCCCTCGTTCGCCAGCAGGATCTTCGCGCCCTTAATGGCGCCGGTCGCGCGCGTCGGCCAGGGCTCCCACACCGCGAAGGCGTCGATGTTGCCGCGCTCGAGTGCGGCCACCATCTCGGGTGCCTCGACGTTGACGATGCGGTAGTCGGCCGGGTCGAGCCCCTTCGCCTTGATCACCGCGAGCCAGAAGGTCTCGCTACCGGTGCCCCGGGCGACGCCGATCTTCTTGCCCTTCAGCGCCGGGAGATCCGGAACCTCGGCGGAGCCGACGATCGACATCCAGCGCTTCAGCTCGGTTCCGTCCGCCACCACCACGACGTTGTCGTCGACCGCATGGGCCGAGACGCCGGCCTGCTCGGCCCCGTAGGCGGCGTTGATCTGGTTGCCGATCAGGAAGGCGACCATGGCTGATCCCGACGGGCCGGTATTGACCTGCACGTCGAGCCCGTTGCGGCTGAAAATGCCGGCCTCCTTCGCCACGTAGAACGGCGCGAAGGACGGGTCGACGCCAGTCGCGATCGTCATCTTGGCGGGGGCCTGGGCGAGGGCCGCGCCCGCCGCGAGCATGGCCGGGGCGACCAGCATCGACGTGACGACGGCCCGGCGGATCAGTCTCTTCATGGCTCGTCCCCTACATCACCGGTGAGAAGCGCCGGGCGAAGCGCAGGATGGCCCAGCGGAACAGGCGGTCGGCCGCGCAGCCGAGGAAGCCGAGGCAGATCAGCGCGACGAAGATGTCGTCGACCAGCATGAACAGCCGGGCGTCCCAGAGCATCTTGCCGAGGCCGTCATTGGCGGCGACGAGCTCGGCCGCGACGATCGTCGTGAAGGAATTCGCCATCGCGATCCGCATCCCCGTCAGCACGTAGGGGGTGGCGGCCGGCAGGAGCACGTGGCGGAAGAGCTGCGGCCGCGTCGCGCCGAGGCAGAGCGCCGCCCGCACCTTGTTGCGGTTGATGCTCGCCACCCCCGCCGCCGTGTTGATGATGACGATGAACACGGTGGTGTAGGCGATGAGGAAGATCTTCGAGCTCTCGCCGATGCCGAACCAGATCACCGCGACCGTGATCAGCGCCGTCGCCGGGATGAAGCGCAGGAACTCGGTATAGGGCTCGAGGATGCGCCGGGCCGGCGCCACCGCGCCGAGGACGAAGCCGATCACCACGCCGCAGGCGGAGCCGATCGCGAAGCCGGCGAGGATCCGGCCGAGGCTGACCGAGACGTTGTCGAGGAGCGAGCCGTCGCGGGCGAGCTCGATTCCCCGGGCCAAGACGCGCAGGGGCGGCGGGAACAGGGCCGAGCCGACGAGGTAGACGGACGCGACGTGCCAGAGCGCGAACAGGCTGGCGAAGCCCGCGAGGGTGGCGGCGGCGCCCGTGAGGGTGCTCCTCCAGGCGGAGACGGAGGCGGGCGCCGTGCGCAAGGCCAGGGTCGCCATCAGTGCGCCTGCCGCGCGGCGAGGCTGACCTCGTCGCTCAGGAGCGCGTGGACCTGGCGGTAGACGGTCATGAAGCGCTCGCTCGTGCGCACGCGGTCCTCCGGCGCGAGATCGACGTCGATGACCGCCTTGAGGGTGGAGGCGGGGCCGGCCCGCATCACGCCGATGCGGGTCGCGAGGGTCACGGCCTCATCGATGTCGTGGGTGATGAACAGCACGCAGTTGCGCGTCGCCTGCCAGATGCGCAGGAGCTCTGCCTGGAGCGTGGTGCGGGTCTGCGCGTCGAGGGCGCCGAAGGGCTCGTCCATCAGCAGGATGTCCGGATCGTTGGCGAGCGCGCGGGCGATCTGGATGCGCTGCTGCATGCCGCCCGAGAGCTCGCTCGGGTACTTGCCGCCCTGCTGGGCGAGCCCGACGAGCGACAGGTAGTGGTTCGCCCGTGCGCGGCGCTCCGCCGCCGGCAGGCCGCTGAGCCGCGGACCCAGCGCGATGTTCTCGAGCGCGGTGAGCCAGTCGTAGAGGGAGTCGTTGCCCTGGAAGACGACGCCGCGGTCCCGGCCCGGGCCGCGCACCGGCCGGCCCCCCACGGTCATGGTGCCGCCGGACGGGTGCTCGAACCCCGCCAGCATGTTGAGCACCGTGGTCTTGCCGCAGCCGCTGGTGCCGAGGAGGCAGAAGAATTCGCCCGCCGCGAGATCGAGGTCGAAGCCGCGGATCGCCGTGTAGGGCCGCCCGCTGCGGCTCGCATACGTCTTCTCGACGTTGCGGAACGCCACGAGGCTCATGCCGCGTCTCCCGAATAGTACTGGACCTCGAGGAACACGCAGCCGGCCTCCGACCGGAACGGGCCGTGCGGCGTGCCGGGCGGTCGGCAGGCGTAGCTCGCCGGCCCGAACGTCTCCATGGCGCTCCCGTCCTCGCCGACGCCGATCGTGAGGCGGCCGTCGAGGATGTAGACCTCCTCCCAGTAGTCGTGGACGAAGCGGGCCGGGACCGTCTGGCCCGGCGGGAATCGGATGAGCCGGGTGCGGCAGCCGACCTTGGCGTCCTCGTCGAGCCAGTTCGATAGCATCTTCTGCTGCAGGCCGGGGGCGCCGCCCGGCACGGGTTCCCAGCCCGCGTCGAGGCCGACGGCATGGAGGTCCCGGCGAAGGTCAGGCTGCATGATCGATCCGTCCGTCGTTGGAGGTGGAGGCGTTGGCCCGGAGGGTCCGTCCGAAGGCACGGACCGGCAGGCCTTGCGGCAGCGCGGTCGCCGCCGCGACGGCTCGCCCGGCCGCTTTCGGCGTGAGCGCCCCCGAGAGCAGGCTCGTCGCCTTGGCGCGGATCTCCTCGGCGCTCATCGGGTTCTCCGGGTCGCCCTTGGCGCTCTCGACAGCGGCCGCGAGGGCGGTACCGTCGGTCCGGGTGATCGTGAGCGCGGCACTGAACCGCCCCGGATAGCGCCCGGTCCGCTCCGGATCCTCGGCGACCGCCACGCGGCGGCGCAGTGCACTGAGCCGCGGGCAGGCCAGCGCCTCCGGCGCGCTATGGGCCAGCGTCACCGGTCCGTCGAGGAGGGCCGCCGCCACGCCATGCTGCAGGCTGAAGCGGGCCTCGTGCGGCGTCGTCGGGTCAGGCCGGTCGGCGAAGGCGAGGGCGTCGCGGTAGGTCGACACCGTGACCGCCGCGATCTCCTCCGGGTTCACCCGGTCGCGCAAGGCCAGCGCCGCCTCGATCGCCGGATGGACGTGCCGGCAGGCCGGCCAGGGCTTGAACGAGACCTCGTGGATCAGCCAGGGCCCGGCCGGCGCCGTGACGGCCTTGGGTAGCGGCGCCGGGCAGGTGGCCGCGAAGAAGCCGAGCGCGCCCTCCAGGATCCGTCGCGGCCCCCGGGCCCCTGCCCCGGCGTAGCGCGCCGCCATGACGCCGGCCTGGGCCGCGTGGGCGGTGGCGAGCTGCTTCGACTCGGTCGGCTCCTCGCGGCACTGCCACAGGCCGGAGGCCATCATCCCGGCATGTCCGAGGGCGTCGACGATCCGCTCCGGCGCGAGGCGCAAAAGCCGGGCGACCGCCGCGGCCGTGCCGAAGGTGCCGCAGGTCGCGGTGGTGTACCAGAGCCGGTAATGGCCGGTGCCGGCGGCGAGCCCGAGCCGGATCGCCACCTCGTAGCCGGTGATCACCGCGTCGAGGAGGTCCTCGCCCGGGAGGTCGGCCGCCTCGGCGACCGCGAGGCAGGCCGGGACGACCGTGTCGCCCGGATGCACGATCGCCCCGCGATGCACGTCGTCCATCTCGAGCACGTTGCCGAGACCGGCATTGACCAGGATCGCCGCCGTCGCGTCGACGCTGCCTCCCGCCACGAGCGAGCAGGGTCCCCCTCGCCCTCCCTCCGCCAGCGCCGGCAGGAAGGCCGCGACGGGCTCGCGCGCCCCGGCCGCCGCGCAGGCTGCCCAGTCGAGCACGTGTAGGCTCGCACGCTCGCGGTCTGCCGCTGCGATCGGCCGCGACAGGCTCGCGACGAGGTGCTCCGTCAGGCTTCCGGCCATGGTCGCTCGCGCCGCTCGATGATTTCGTACCCTTAGTCAGCGACACATTGCCGGATCAGACAAGATCTCGGACGCCGCCGAAACTAGAACAGCAGATATCCCAAATCGCTATAGGGCCCGGGCGGCGGCGGCGGGCTATGGACGCCGCACGCGGAACGCCGGGCGAGCGCGCGACCTGTCTGCATCATCGCCGGAGCGCTGCGGGGACCGCCGAATGCCGGAGACCACCATGCGGATGCCTGCCGGGGCCTCGCGCGCCGCCGCCACCTTCGCCATCGGGATCGCGGGGGGGGCGCTGTTCCACCTCGCCGGTGTCCCGCTCGCCTGGATGCTGGGGGCGCTGGTGGCCGTGGCCTCGGCTGGCCTCGCCTGGTATCCGACCGGCGTGCCGCCGCAGAGCCGCCAGTTCGGCCAGATCATCGCCGGCACCGCGCTCGGCCTCGCCTTCACGCCGGCCTTCGTCGCCCAGGTGGTGCACAGCCTCGGCCTGATGGCAGCCGCGGCTCTCCTGTCGATCGGTGCCGGGATCGGCGTCTCGGTCGTCGTCGCCCGGATCGCCGGCATCGACCGGACGACGGCCTACTTCGCCAGCCTGCCGGGCGGCGTCGCCGAGATGGCGGTGCTCGCCGACCGCTTCGGCGGCGACACGGCGCTCGTCGCGCTGTCGCAATCCTTCCGGATCGTCGTCGTCGTGCTGACGGTCCCGGTGGCGATCTCCTGGCTCGGCCGGCCCGGCGCCTTCGACGCCGCGCTCCATCCAGGCGACGGCAGCCTGCCCGTGCTCTGCGCCATGCTGACGGCCGGCTGCGCGCTGGCCTACGCCCTCGGCCGCCTCGGGGTCACGAACAACTGGCTCCTCGGAGGCCTGCTGATCGGGGCCGGTGCGGCGTTCTGCGAGGTGCCGCGGGCCGGGGTGCCGGCCCCGGCCCTGGTGCTGAGCCAGCTCCTGATCGGCTGCGCCCTCGGCACCCGCATCACCCGCAAGTCTGTCTCCATGGCGCGGCGATTCCTGCCGGTGGCGATCGGCGGCACGCTCACCCTGCTCGTCTGGACACTCTTCCTGTCAATCGCCCTGAGCCAGGTGTCGCCGATCGGCTTCGAGGCCCTGGTGCTTGGCACCGCGCCGGGCGGCGCGGCGGAGACCGGCCTCACGGCGCGCGCGCTGCACCTCAATATCGGCGACGTCACCGCCTTCCACCTCGTGCGGATCCTCTTCATCGTGCTCCTGAGCGCACCGCTCTACCAGCTCGCCGTCCGGCGCGGACGGGATCGCCGCCGGTGATGCGCGGAAGCGACGGTCGGTGCGGGGGCGCCTCCCGTCCGGGTGGTGCCGCGCCAGCATCGACCGGGCCTCATGCCATGAACCGACCTCGAGTCAGCGGGCACCGAACGCCGCTCCCGAGCCCATGCGGTCCCGCATTGCAAGCGGTTCGACTGTCCCCGCCACGATCCGCAATTCGCATGCCGCTTGTTCGGCTTCGCGCCATCAGCGGACCTTCATGGTCAGCCCCCATCGGAGTGGTCCGCCCTGAAGTATGGCTTTGAGCCGACGGAGGACGGACGCGATGGGAACGAAGAAGCACAAGCCGGAAGAGGTCGTGGCCAAGCTGCGGCAGGTGGACGTGCTGGTCTCGCAGGGGCAGAGCGTGGCTGACGCGATCCGGGGTATCGGCGTGACCGAGGTCACGTATCACCGCTGGCGCAAGGAGTTCGGGGGGCTGAAGTCCGACCAGGTGCGCCGGATGAAGGAACTGGAGACCGAGAACCAGCGGCTGCGCAAGGCAATCGCGGATCTCACGCTCGACAAGCTGATCCTGCAGGAGGCCGCCCGGGGAAACTTCTGAGCCCCGCGCGCCGGCGCGCCTGCATCGAGCATGTCCGGACCGTGCTGACGGTCTCCGAGCGGCGCGCCTGTCGCGCCCTCGGGCAGCATCGCTCGACGCAGCGCAAGGTGCCGCGGGGGAGAGACGACGAGGCGGCGCTGCTGGCCGACCTGGTCGAGTTGGCGCGCCGGTATGGCCGCTACGGCTATCGCAAGATCGCTGCCCTGCTGCGGGCGGCGGGCTGGCTGGTCAACGACAAGCGGGTGGAGCGGCTTTGGCGGCAGGAGGGGCTGAAGGTGCCGGCCCGTCGGCCCAAGAAGGGCCGGTTGTGGGACGGGGACGGCTCCTGTGTCCGGCTGCGGCCCGAGCACCGCGATCATGTCTGGTCCGACGACTTCGTCGAGGCGTGCACGCATGACGGGCACAAGGTCCGCCTGCTGAACGTCATCGACGAGTTTACCCGCGAGTGCCTGACAATTCGGGTAGCGCGCAAGCTCAAGGCACCGGATGTGATCGATGTGCTCTCGGACTTGTTCATCCTGCGTGGCGTACCTGCGCACATTCGCTCTGACAATGGACCGGAGTTCGTCGCCCAATCTGTGCAGAAGTGGATCGCCGCCGTGGGCGCAAAGACAGCCTACATCACGCCAGGCTCACCGTGGGAGAACGGCTACATCGAGAGCTTCAACGCGAGGCTACGGGATGATTTGCTGAACGGGGAGATCTTCTACTCTCTGCGGGAGGCACAGATCCTGATCGAGAGCTGGAGGAGACACTACAACGGGGTTCGGCCGCACGCCTCGCTCGGCTACCGCCCGCCGGCCCCGGAGGTGTTCGTGCCAGCTTTAACCGCTTGGCCGGCTGCGCTCACCCGACCGGCTCCGCCGGCCAAGCTACCCGTGGAGCAAAGGCCGACCCTGCACTAACTTTGAAGCCGGACCACCCCGTGGGGGCTGATCAAAATTTGCCGTTCCGCCTCGGCGTGCTCCTCAGCTGTCGGAAGCGGCTTCGGCGAGGCGAGCGGAAAGCCCTCGACCTCATAGAGCACGATCCCGTCCCGAGCGATGTCCACGAAGAAAGGGCGGCCATAGGCGAGCTTGTCGTTCAGGTCGTGGATCGAATGGACGATGACGCTGACCTGCGTCCTGAGGCGGCGCGTCACGGTCAGCTCGCGCAGCCACCGCTCTTCGGCCCGTTCCCAGAAATCGTGCGGATCGGTGAACCGCTCGGTCTCGACCACGACGAGCAGGTCGTAATCCGAGTGGTGGCCGGTCTTGTGGTCATCGACCCAATCGCCGCGGGCATGCGAGCCGAACAGGATCAGCTTGAGGATGCGCCCACCCTTATATCTGTCGGAGAGCTTGCCTTTCTTGGCAGCCTCGAATTCCTCGAACAGGATCCGAGCCGCGTCCTGAAGCTCGCGGCGCTTGCGTTCGGGCAGATGGTCGAGACGGTCCGACAGCGTCATGGTTCCTCGCATAGGCGGGGCGCGCGCGGACGCCAAGAGAACAGGGCCGGCGCATCGTCGGGGGTGCGCTGATCCAGGCTAGCGGTGACCCCGATCGTACCGCCGGCCAACCTGCCAGCAGGACCCAACATCGCCATGATATCAATATCATAGCAATGTTCTGTCACCGGGTCCGATCGATCCGGCCCTGCGCAGCGGTGAAGAGCGGGCGGATCGCGGCCCGGATCTGGTTCATGAACCCGGGACCGAACGAGCCTCGTGCGGTCTGGTTCGGGTCGAAGTGGAAGGATCGCTCGGCGACGTCGTAGTTGTACTCGCTGACCGTGATCCAGCCGCGCTTGAGCGTCGACAGGCCGGCCCGGCGCAGCTCAAGCACCGGGATTTCGAGAGCGACCTGCTCCTCGCCCGGTGGGGTTCCCGAGATGGCCAGCAGGACGAGGTGGGTCAGCCCCTGAGCCTGATCTGGGATGGTGATGGCGAGGCAGGTCGGGCGGTCCTTGGGCGCGTTGAAGCGGCCCTCTTCGCGCTGCCATCGCCACAGGTAGGGGTAGGTGATGACCGAGCCCGACGGGAAGGGGTTCGCCATCCTAGTGCACTGACTCATTCG
>NZ_JTHF01000127.1 GCF_001043895.1 Methylobacterium indicum | reverse complement strand
AGCGCCAGCGGCAGGAGCGCGATCGCCGGCAGCGGGTTGAACATCGCGGTCAGCGTCGAGAGCAGGTCGCGGCCGAATTGAGTCGAGACCGCCAGCGAGGTCAGCCCGAAGGCGAGGAGGACGCCGAGAACGTAGCCCTGCGCCAGCACTGTCAGCGAGATCCGCGTCCGCTCCAGGATCTCGCCGGTGGCGAGCCCGTCGAACAGGGCCGACAGGGTGGCGCCGAAGCTCGGCAGCAGCAGGTCGTTGTCCTGCCAGCGCGCCAGCCCCTCCCAGAGGAGGGCGAGCGCGACGAGGATCAGGCCGCGGCGCAACCAGCCCTGCTGCCACAGGCGCGTGGGCAACGGCAGGCGGCGCTCGACCGGGGCCTCGACGAAGGCCGGCAGAACCCGGTCGTATTCCGGACGAATCGGCGGCGAGAGAACCTGATTCATCGGGCCGTCGCCTCGGGAACGGGCTCGAACAGCCGGTCGTGCAAGCGCTGCACCGCGGCCTGGAAACCTCGGCTGCCGAGGCTCGACAGATCGAAGTCGTGGCAATTGTACTCGCCGCGGACCCGGCCGGGATGGGGCGAGAGCAGGGCGACCCGGTTGCCGATCACCAGGGCCTCCTCGATCGAGTGGGTGACGAAGAGGAGCGTCATCCGGGCCTCGTCCCAGAGGGTCAGCAGCTCCTCCTGCATCTTGCGCCGGGTGAGCGCGTCGAGGGCCGCGAAGGGCTCGTCCATCAGCAGCACCTTCGGCTGCATGGCGAGCGCCCGGGCGATGGCGACGCGCTGCTTCATGCCGCCGGAGAGCTGGTGCGGGTAGCTGGCGGCGAAAGCCGTGAGCCCGACCTTGTCGATCGTGGCACGAGCCCGCTCCAGCGCCTCGGCGCGGCCGAGCCCGCGGGCGGTGCGCAAGGGAAAGGCAACGTTCTCGACCACGGTCTTCCAGGGCGGCAGCTGGTCGAATTCCTGGAACACCACGATCCGGTCGGGTCCGGGCTTGCGCACCGGAACGCCACCCAGCGTGATCTCGCCCTCGACCGGGGCAATGAAGCCGGCGACCGCCTTGAGCAGGGTGGACTTGCCGCAGCCCGACGGCCCGAGCAGCACGAAGCGGTCGGCCTCGTAGACGTCGAGGTCGATCCGGTGCGCCGCCCGCACCACGCGGCCCGGGGTGCGGTACTCGAGCGACACCCCGGCGATGCGCAGGAGCGGGTCCGGCGAGGGGTGCGGCGTCTCGCGCGACGCCGCGAGCGGTTGCGGCGCCGCCACGGGCGCATCGCGTTCCATCACCAGCGCCATCGGATCGGTCCTCAACCGCCCGCCGCGACGCGTGGATTGACGAAGAAATAGTCGCTCAAGGATCTAGGCTCGTTCTTGATCGCGCCGACCCGGTGCATGAACTGGCCGAGGCCGAGCGTGTTCTGCGGCTCGATCTTGAAGCTCACCTCGGGGCTCTTGATCACCTTCAGCAGCAGGGCGCGGTCGATACGGCTGCCATTGGCCTTGAGGTAGATGTCGGCCGCCCGCTCCGGATCCGCGGTGATGAAGCGCGCGGCTTCGTCGAGCGCATCGACGAAGGCCTGGTAGGTCTTCGGGCTATCCTTGGTGAACTTCTCCGTCGCGTAGAGCACGGTCGAGGAGGCCGGTCCGCCCTGGACGTCGTAGGAGCTGAGGATGACGTGGGCGTTCGGGTTCTCGGCCAGTTCCTGCTCCTGGAACGGCGGATTGCCGAAATGCGCCGTGATCTCGGTGCCGCCCTTGATGATCGCGGCCGCCGCCTCGGGGTGGGGAACCGCCACGCTGTTGCGGTCGAGGCGGGCGAAGTCCTTGTCGCCCCACAGCTTGGCCGAGGCCATCTGGAGGATGCGCGCCTGGACCGAGACGCCAACCGCCGGCAGGGCGATGCGGTCCTTGTCGGTGAGGTCGGCGATGGTCTTCACCTCGGAGCGGTTGCTCACGAGGTAGTACGGGAAGTTGCCCAGCGAGGCGACGCCGCGGACGTTCTGGCGCCCGCGGGTGCGGTCCCAGAGCGTGAACAGCGGGCCGACGCCGGCGCTGCCGATGTCGACGCTGCCCGACAGGAGCGCGTCGTTGACCGCCGAGCCGCCGGAGAGCTGGAGGTATTCGACCTTGATGTCGAGGCCGGCCTCTTTGCCGTGCTTCTCGATCAGCTTCTGGTCCTCGGCGACGTTGAGGAGCAGATAGACGACGCCGAACTGCTTGGCGATGCGCAGCTGTCCCTCGGCCGCGGCAGCCGGGCCGGCCGGCAGCGCTGCCAGCAGGGCCAGGCCTCCGAGCAGGGCGGCGGCGTGCTGGCGCAGGAGCCGGGCGCGTTGCTTGATCATCACCATGGTCTCGTCGCTGTCGGGGGCCTGGATACGCTCGATCCGGCACGCGATATCTGGAGTTCTCCGGCGGTATCGTCAACCGGAAGCTTATTTTACAATCATGCGGATAGGGAGATCGGACTTATTCTCTCCAAGTGTGTTCCCAGGAGATTATTTTTATTCCTGCGCCGCACGTCGTCGTTACGCAGAGAGCCCGAGCCTGCGGCCGAGGCGGAGCGTGACCGTGATGCCGACGAGCATCGCGATCCCGAACACCCAGCCCGACAGGGCGCCCGCCATGATGCCGGAGAGCAGGGTGCCGATGCTGCAGCCGAGCCCGGTCATCGCCCCCCAGCCGAGGAGGAGCCCGCCGGACAGGCCGCGCAGCACATGGCCCCGCCCGGGCCGGGCCGGTCGGAACTGGCCGGCCGCGAGCGCCGCCGCGAAGGACGCGACCACGAGCCCGCCGACGAACAGGCCGTTCGGGGTGAGGAGCCCGTCGCGCAAAGCCGTGGCGCAGCCGCGAAACCCGTCGAGTCCTTCCAGCCGCTCCGGCAGCAGCCCGAGGGCGGCAGCTCCCTGCCGGCTGCGCCCGCCGATCTCCGTCGTGACCCCGAGGGGGCCGAGCCGCAGATAGGCCAGCGTCCCGATCGCCCCGACCGCGAGGCCGCCGAGCCAGGTCGGCCAGCGCGCCACGAAGACCGCGTGAAGCGGGTCGAGGACGGCCGCCGACGATCGGGGCGGGGGCGGCCAGCGCCGCAGCAGCCACAGGGCGAGCCCCGCCAGCACCGCGAGCCCGGCGACGAGGCTGCCGCCATAACCGAGATGGCGCGGCAGCCAGGTCACCGGCGCCTCGGCGATACCCGCGAGATAGAGCGGATTCCAGGTGAGAAAGCCGAGGACGAAGCCGAGGGCGGCCCCGAGCAGGGCGAAGGGGGCCGTGGGCGAGCCCTCGCCGAGGCGGTAGAGATGGGCGCTCAGGCACGAGCCCGACACCGCCATGCCGGCCCCGAAGGCGAGACCGGCCAGCGCCAGGACCGGCCCGACCGGGCCGATATGGGCGCCGGGCGGCAGCCGCGTGCCCGAAGGATCCGGCAGCCAGGCGCCGAACACCACGGCGTAGCCGGCCATCCCCGCTGCCAGGGCGGCGAGGATCCCCAGCACCCCGCGCGGGTCGCCTTGGTCGAGGAAGTCGCGCCAGACGCACAGGAAACAGAAGCGCGAGCGCTGCAGCACGAACCCGAACAGCGCCCCGAAGACCAGCGAGAGGGCGAGGCGCGAGCCGCCGGCCTCGCCCGAGAGGTGCCAGGCCCCCGTCGCCAGGACGGCGGCGAGAGCCAGGGAGAGGCCGGCGCGGGCTCCTGCGCCGGCGGGGGCGGCCGTGGCGACCGCCGCGCTCAAAGTCATTTGCCGCCCCAGACCGTGCCGGCGAGGTTGACGACCGGCACGCCGACGGCGTTGCCGTACTCGGTCCACGAGCCGTCGTAGTTGCGGGCCGGGTAGCCGAGCACCCGGCTCAGCACGAACCAGGAATGGCTCGACCGCTCGCCGATGCGGCAGGAAGTGATGACCGGCTTCGACCCGTCGATCCCGGCCTCGGCGTAGAGCTTCTTCAGCTCTTCGACGGATTTGAGGGTGCCGTCCGGGTTCACCGCCTTGCCCCACGGCACGTTGACCGAGCCCGGGATATGGCCGGCCCGCACCGCCAGTTCCGGCACCCCGGCCGGCGCGATGATCTTACCCGCGAACTCGTCGGGCGAGCGGATGTCGAGGATTTTCTCGTCCTTCTCCTTGCGCGCCACCGCCAGCACGTCGCCGAACCGCGCTCGCAAAGCCGTCGAGGCCGGGGTGACGGAGAACTTGGAGGCCGCGACCTCCGGCGTGCGGGTGTCGAGCGGGCGCTTCTCGGCCTCCCACTTCTTGCGCCCGCCATCGAGCAGCTTGACGTTGTCGACGAGACCGTACTGCGCGAAGACCCAGGCGCCCCAGGCGGCGAACCAGTTGTTGTTGTCGCCGTAGAGTACCACGGTGGTATCGCGATCGACGCCGAGGCGGCGGGCGAGCGCCGCGAACTTCTCCGGCCCGGCGATGTCGCGGCTCACCGTCTCGACGAGGTCGGTGTGCCAGGCGACGGTGTGGGCGCCCGGGATGTGGCCGCGCTCGTAGACGCCCGGATCGACGCTGACCTCGACGATGCGGAGCTTGCGCGAGTCGATGTTCTTCTCCAGCCACTCGGTCGAGACGAGCGGGCTCTTCTCGGCGTCGCGCAGCGGCACTGCCGCGGAGGTCGCGCCGGCATTGGCCAGAGCGGGCGCCGCCGGCAGCAGCAGCAGGGCCGCCAGGGCGGCGCCGGCCAGGGAAGATCGAAACAGGATCTTGCGCATCGTGGTCATCCCCAGGGATCCTCCGGCCCTCCGGAATCCCGCATCTGGTCTTGCTGGCTGATTTTGATCTTGCCCGAGGCGGCCGATCATCTCGGCATCTTCGGATGCCCAATGATTTCCCTGATGTTTCCACGAAATCAATTGGCGGGATATTTTTAATTTCTGCCGTGAAAGAGATGGTGCTTGCTTCGCGCATGGCGAAAACGGCAAGGATTATCTTGATGCCTCGCGCGTGCGGCCGCTCTGGTGAACGCCGCCCGCCGGCAGGCACTCGACCTCCGCGGCGATCAGGGCGGCGACCTCGGCGGCCTGGCTGCGGATGTCCGGCACCGCGACGCATTCCCACACAGTGCCGCGCAGGAGCGGGCCCAGCGTCCAGAGCCGGCCCGGCCGTCCGGCGCGCAGGCGGTAATCGTCGCCGGCGGCGAGGCCGAGCCCGAATGCGTCGGGCCGCGAGAGGCCCCGCACGATGAGGCGGCGCAGCAGCGGGTCCCCGGTCTCGTCGATGCGTCCGATCCCGGTGGCGTCGACGATGCCCTGCACCGGTAGTTTCTCCTCCGTGGAGCCACCCCGGGGCCGGATCGTCACCGCGGCCTCGTCGGGGCCGTCCGTGATGGCGAGGATGCGCCCCGCCCGCACCTCCAGGGTGCCGGCGGCGATCTCTGCCGCGACGGCGGCCGCGGACGGCGGAGCGGCGCGGTGACGATGCACGTCCCAGAACGGCCGCAGGTGGCGCAGGAAGCGCGCCCGTTCAGGCCTCGGGAGGCTGCGCCAGAGATAGCCGATGACCGGGCGAAGCGCGTCGATCACGTCGCGCCAGTCGCGCCCGGAGCGCCCCGCCGCGGCGATCTCGGCCCGGATCCGCCGGGTCAGCCGGGTCAGGGAAGCGAGATCGGCCGCCGTGAGGTCCGGCACCGGCCAGGGTTTGGTCGGGGCGTGGACGTTCGGTACCAGGCCGCGGCGCGACAGGGCGACGATCCGGCCCGGAAAGCCCCGGCCGCGTAAGGAGGCGACCGCGTCGACCATGGTGAGACCGGTGCCGACGACGAGCACCGGCCGGTCCGGGTGCAGCCGGCCGAACTCCTCCGGCCGCCACGGATCGAGCCGATGGCGGCTCGGCGGCGCGCCCGGGCCCGTCAGGTTGCCCATGGCGAGCACAACGCCGGCCACCGCGTAGGAGGCCCCGCCCTCTGTGCGCAAGGAGTATCCGTCCGCGACCGGGACGAGATCGGTGACCGCATCGTTCACGAGGTGGAGCCGCGGCGTGCCCTCGGCCACGACCGCCTCCGTGAGCAGGTCGCCGAGATAGCGGCCGTAGAGCGCGCGGGGCGCGAAGGTGCCGGCCGGCGTCACTGCGACGCCCGCCCGCTCGTCCTCCGGCAAGCCGCCGAGCCAGGTCGCGAAGTGCTCCGGCCGCTCGGGATAGGCGCTCATGTTGGGGCTGCGCAGGTTGAGCAGGTGGGCGGGGGCCTCGGTGCCGTAGGCGAGCCCCCGCCCGAAGCTGCCGGCCTTCTCGCAGAGCAGCACCGACCAGGAGTGGGGCAGGGCGGCCAGGAGATGGAGCGCCGCCATGCTGCCGCTGAAGCCGGCGCCGACGACCGCGATGACCGGGTTCATGGAGACAATCCGTCAGGCGGCGCGCAGCAGGAATGCGAAGGCGGCCAGGATCAGCACGGCGCAGAGCGCGACGACGACGAGGCCGGGGCTCGGCTCGGAGGGATGGAACGGCACGGCCGGATCGGGAAGTTGCGGCATGATTGTCCTCGCGCGGCGAGCGGGGGGATGGCGCGCCCCGGAGCAGGTCCGGGGCGCGGCGAGGGCTCAGAAGTCCGGGGCGGCCGGGGTAGGCGAGGCGGCCTTGTCCTTCGGCCGGTCGGCGACGAGGGCTTCCGTCGTGACGAGCAGGCCCGCCACCGAGGCCGCATCCTGGAGCGCGGTCCGCACCACCTTCACCGGGTCGACGATGCCGGCCTCGATCAGGTCGAGATAGGTCTCGGCTTGCGCGTCGAAGCCGTAGGTGTCGGAATCGCTCTCGCCCACCTTCGCGACCACGATCGAGCCCTCGACCCCGGCATTGGCGGCGATCTGGCGGATCGGCGCTTCGAGGGCCCTCAAGACGATCTTGATGCCGGCCGTCACGTCCGGGTTGCCGCCCTGGAGCGCCGCGACCGCGCCGCGGGCGCGCAACAGTGCGGTACCGCCGCCCGGCACGATGCCCTCCTCGATCGCCGCCCTCGTGGCGTTCAGCGCGTCGTCGACCCGGTCCTTGCGCTCCTTGACCTCGACCTCGGTGGCGCCGCCGACCCGCAACACCGCGACGCCGCCGACGAGCTTCGCCAGGCGCTCCTGGAGCTTTTCGCGGTCGTAGTCGGAGGTGGTCTCCTCGATCTGTCCCTTGATCTGGGCGACGCGGGACGCGATCTCGGATGCCTCGCCGGCACCGTCGACGATCGTGGTGTTCTCCTTGTCGATCCGCACCCTTTTGGCGCGGCCGAGCTCGGCCAGCGTCACGCTCTCGAGCTTGATGCCGAGCTCTTCCGAGATCGTCTGGCCCTTGGTGAGGATCGCGATGTCCTCGAGGATTGCCTTGCGCCGGTCGCCGAAGCCCGGCGCCTTCACGGCCGCGACCTTCAGGCCGCCGCGCAGCTTGTTGACGACCAGCGTCGCCAGCGCCTCGCCCTCGATATCCTCGGCAATGATGAGGAGCGGCCGGCCCGACTGGACCACGGCCTCGAGCACCGGCAGCAGCGGCTGGAGCGACGACAGCTTCTTCTCGTGGATCAGGATGTAGGGCTCGTCGAGCTCGACGGTCAGCTTCTCGGCGTTGGTGACGAAGTACGGCGAGAGGTAGCCGCGGTCGAATTGCAGGCCCTCGACCACGTCGAGCTCGGTCTCGGCGGTGCGCGCCTCCTCGACCGTGATCACGCCCTCCTTGCCGACCTTCTCGACCGCCTGCGCGATCAGCCGGCCGATCTCGGCATCGCCGTTGGCCGAGATGGTGCCGACCTGCGCGATGGCATCGGCGGTGGTGATCTTGCGAGCGCGGCCGGCCAGGTCCTTCACCGCCGCGGCGACCGCGAGATCGATGCCGCGCTTGAGGTCGAGAGGATTGAAGTTGGCGGCGACCGCCTTCGCGCCCTCCTTGACGATGGCCTGGGCCAGCACCGTCGCGGTGGTGGTGCCGTCGCCGGCGAGATCGTTGGTCTTCGAGGCGACCTCGCGCAGGAGCTGGGCGCCGAGATTCTCGAACCGGTCCTCCAGCTCGATCTCCTTGGCGACGGTGACGCCGTCCTTGGTGATCCGGGGCGCCCCGAAACTCTTCTCGATCACGACGTTGCGGCCCTTCGGGCCGAGCGTGACCTTCACCGCGTCGGCCAGGATGTCGACGCCGCGCAGCAGGCGCTCGCGGGCATCCGCCGAAAACTTCACGTCCTTGGCAGCCATGGGGGTTCGTCCTTCTCGATTGTCTCAAAGTCAGGCCGCGATCACGCCGAGGATGTCGGCTTCCTTGAGGATCAAGAGGTCCTCGCCGTCGATCTTGACCTCGGTGCCGGACCACTTGCCGAACAGCACCCGGTCGCCCGCCTTCACGTCGAGGGGCGTTTGCGTGCCGTGGTCGTCCCGGATGCCGGGGCCGACGGCGACGACCTCGCCCTCCTGCGGCTTCTCCTTGGCGGTATCGGGGATGATGATGCCGCCCTTGGTGGTCGCCTCGCCGTCGAGGCGGCGCAGCAGCACGCGGTCATGCAGGGGCCGAAAGGCCATCGGTGGAGCCTCCTGATTCGTGAATGGAGACCGGACGGGCCCGCATCCGGGGGGCGCATCCGATGGTCCGAAGGTGTCTGGAGGCGTTCGCCAAGTCAACGAGATTGTTCTTTTTAAAGAACGATGTCGGGGAGAGGATCTGCCCGCGACGGGCGGCGGACCGAGAAGATTGTCAGCCATGACCCCAATGCGATGTGAGGTAGACTGGATTGGCGCCGGCACACGACGACGAGGCTGACGGTTGGCCCGCTTGGGCGATGGCGCATCGTTCGGTATCCCGAACGCTCGAGGTGACAGAAGTAAGCTGTCAGAAGGCCGAGCCCTTCACGACGATGCCGGCATCGCTCGATCGGGCCCGCACGCCCCAATGCCCGTCCTTGCGCGTCACGATGCAGAGCGACTCGGACGGTCGATGGCATCCCCAAGCCCTGGTCGCGGGGCCGCTCATTGGAAGTTGCTCGGCTGCGGGTAGGCGCCGGTCAGGAACCAGGTGCCGACGTTGCGGATCTTGTACTCGGCCGGGTTGTGCAGGGTGTGGGTGCGGACGTTGCGCCAGAACCGGTCGAAGCCGTACGCCGCCGCCGAGGCCCGCGCGCCCATCACCTCGAACACCGTGCTGGTGACGTCGAGGGCGACCGCCCCGGCATGGGCGTTGGCGGCCGCCACCGTGACGGCGGCCTCGCCGCGCTCGGCTTCGGTCAGGTCGCGGCCGCGGGCGAAGGCGGCGTCGATCGCCGCGAGCGCCTTGTCGGCGAGCAGGGTCGCGGCTTGCGTGCGCAGGACGAGGTCGCCGTAGGTGCGCTGGACCCAGGGGTCGTCGGTGTGCCTCTCGACGCCGGAATGCAGCCAGGGCTGCGAGGTCGTCACGGTGTAGTCGCGGGCGGCGAGCAGCGCACCCTGCGCGCTGCCGATGAACACGTTGAGGAGCACGCTCTGCTGCTGCAGCACCCCGAGTGTCCGGTAGGGGCGGCCGCGGTCGAAGCCATGGTCCAGCACCTCGTCGGCATGGATCTTGAGGTCCGCGAAGGTCACCCGGCCGCTGCCGGTCTGGCGCTGGCCGATGGCATCCCAGTCGTTCTCGACGATGATGCCCGGCCGGTCGGCCGGCACGGCCGCGAAGGTCCACTCGTGGGAGGCTTCGTCGAGCCAGGCGATCATCAGCGCGTCGGCGACGTGCGAGCCCGAGGTGAAGGGCTTGAAGCCGTTCACGGTGACCCACTCGCCCTCGCGTCGGCCGAACAGAGTCTTCGAGAAGCTGTTGCGGGCGTTGCCCCAGAACCAGTTGCTCTCGGCCGAGCGCCGGTAGAGGGCGGCGGCCTGGTCCGGATCGCCGAGGAGGTGGGCGGCGTGGACGGAGCCGAAATGGTAGCCGTAGAGATGGCCGAGGGAGCCGTCGACCTTGGCGAATTCGCGCACGATCCGGAGCGCCGTCGACCACGGCTCGCCGTGGCCGCCATGCTCCCGCGGGATCAGGAGCTTGAGGAGGCCGCTCTCCTTCAGGAGGCGGATCTGCTCGGACGGCCGGCCGCCGGCCTTGTCGCGCTCGACCGCGTCGCGGGCGAAGATGTCCCGCAAGCCCGCCGCCTTGGCCAAGTAGGGATCTTGGGCGAGGTAGGGGTCGGAGAGGTCGGGCTCGAAGCCGAGGCCCGTGGGAAAGCTCATGCGGGTCTCCTGTCGCGGGCGCTCACGCCTCGAGCCAGATGTCGGCGACGATGTCGGACGGGCCGTCGATCGTGGTCGGGTGGTCGGCGACGCGGCGGTTGACGGGGCTGGGGTCAGGCCGCGAGCGCCGCGGGCGCAGCCCGCAGGCCCGCCTGGCGCATCAGCGGCAGCACCCGCTCGCCGAAGAAGGCGAGGTCGGGCTTGAAGTCGTAGAAGCTGAGCTGCAGCCCATCGATGCCGGCCCGCTTCAGGGCCGCGAACTGCTCCACCACCTGCTCGGGCGAGCCGATCACCCGGATGTTGCCGCCAATCGCGGCATAAGGGTCGGCCCGGCCCTCGCGGCCCTTCCAGGCCTGGGCGTCGGAATCGAGCGTGCGAAAACCCTTCGGGCTGCGCGGATCGGCGTGCGCCACGATGGCGTCGGCATAGGCCCAGGCCTCGGCTTCCGTCTCGCGGCAGATCACCAGCGGGTTGATGAGCGTGCGGACCTCGCGCCCGAACCCGCGCGCCGCCGCCTTCACCCGGGCGGTGTGGTCGGGCAGCGCTTGAAGCGCGCTGTCGATGTCGGCGCCGGCCGGGCTCGTCACGAACACGATGTCGGAATAGCGCCCCGCGAAGGCGATCCCCGCTTCCGAGCCCGTGGCGTTGACGAGGATCGGGCGGCCGTAGCGGGGCTTGGGCGTCACGAATCCCTCGCCCAGGCGCCACGAGGATTCGCCCGTAAACGAGAACGGCTCGTCGTCCTGCCACAGGCGCTGCACCACCTCGACGAACTCGGCCGCGAGCGCGTAGCGCCGGTCGTGCTCGATGCGCGGCCAGCCGAACATCTCGTGCTCCACCGCCCGGTGGCCGGTGACGACGTTGAAGCCGAAGCGGCCGCCGGAGATGTGGTCGAGAGTGGCGCCGAACTTGGCCAGGTGCAGCGGGTGCCACGGCCCGTAGAGCACGTGCATGGTCGCCACCAGCAGGATGCGGCGGGTCAGCGCCGACAGGGCCGCGATGCTGGTGAAGGAATCGAGGGCCTGCCCGTCGAGCACGCCGCCATAGCCGCCCTTCGGCAGCCATTGCGACAGCGCGAAGACGAGGTCGAAGCCGAGCCGCTCGGCCTCCAGCACGAGGTCGCGGTTGTAGTCGAAGCTCCAGTCGGTGGTGCGCGGTAGGGTCGAGGCGGTCCAGCCGCCGGCCTGGATCGGCAGGAACAGGCCGAGCAGCAGCGGCTCCGCCAGCGCCCGCGACAGCGGGCTGTCCGGGAAGTCCGTCGGGCTCGCGAAACCGGACTTGCCGTGGCGGGACTTGCCGACGAGAGCGCCCGGAGGATGGATCAGGGTCATGACGAGGCTCGCCCGGGAGGTCATGGGCCGCGGGCCCATTCGATGGCGCCATCCTATAGTTGACAAAATAGATCGACAATATGAATTTAGCGCCGTCGCCGCGGCCCGGCGGCCTCACGCCGGAGTGACCCGCAATGGACCGAACACGCCGTCTGCTCCCCGTGCTGGGACGGGCGCTCACCGATGCGGTGCCGACGGCTCTCCTGATCCTAGTGGTGAACTTCTTCCTCCTGCGCCTCGCGCCCGGCGACGCCGCCGAAGTGATGGCGGGCGAGGCGGGGGCTGCGACCGAGGAGACGCTCGCGGCGATGCGCAGCCGCTTCGGCCTCGACCTGCCGGTGCTCGACCAGTTCCTGGCCTACCTGAACAACCTCGCCCATCTGAGCCTCGGCTTCTCGCCGCGCTACAACATGCCGGTCGCCGATCTGATCGGGCAGCGCCTGCCCGGCACGCTGATGCTGATGGGCCTGGCGCTCGCCCTCGCGCTGCTCGCCGGTCTCGCTCTCGGCGCGCTGATGGCCCGGGCCCCGGGCGGGATCCTCGACCGGGTCCTCTCGGTGGCGGTGCTGCTGTTCTACTCGGTGCCGGGCTTCTGGATCGGCCTGATGCTGATCGTGCTGTTCTCGGTGAAGCTCGGCTGGCTACCGAGCGGCGGCGCGCGCACCATCGGGCAGGGGCTCACCGGCGTCGCGGCACTCGTCGACCAGCTCCGCTACATGGTGCTGCCCGGCCTGTCGCTCGCCCTGTTCTATGTCGCGATCTACGCCCGCCTCGTGCGCGCCGCGATGCTGGAGGTGCGGGCCCAGGACTTCGTGCGCACCGCCGCCGCCAAGGGCCTGTCGCCGCTGGCGATCACCCTGCGCCACGTCCTGCGCAACGCGCTGCTGCCGGTCACCACGGTGGCCGGGATGCATGTCGGCGGGCTTCTCGGCGGCGCCGTGGTGGTCGAGACGGTCTATTCCTGGCCCGGCCTCGGGCGCCTCGCCTTCGAGGCGGTGATGGCGCGCGACTTCAGCGTGCTGCTCGGCGTGCTCCTGCTCTCCTCGCTCCTGGTCCTCGTCGCCAACGTGGCGGTCGACCTCATCCAGGCGATCCTCGACCCTCGCATCGCGGTGCGCTCATGACCTCCTCGCCGATGACCCTGCCTCTCGTGCAGGCCCCCGCCGCCGTGGACCGTGGGGCCGCGCTGCCGGCACCCGCGCCGCGCCGGGCCTTGCGGGCCTTCCTGCGCAACCCGACGGCCCTGTCCGGCCTCGCGATCCTCGGCGTGATCGCGGCAGCGGCTCTGGCCGCGCCCTTCGCTTATCCCGACGATCCGCTCGGCATGGTGGCGCAGCCGTTCCTGTGGCCGGGCCAGGATCCGGCCTATCCGCTGGGCACCGATTCCCTCGGCCGCGACGTCGCCGCCGGGATCGCCCACGGCGCCCGGATCTCGCTCCTCGTCGGCTTCGCGGCGGCCGCCACCGGCCTTGCCGTCGGCGTATTGGTCGGCGCCACCGCCGGCTATGCCGGCGGGCGGATCGACCGGGCGCTCGGCCGCGTGATCGCCCTGTTCCAGACCATCCCGTCCTTCATCCTGCTGGTGGTGCTGGTGGCGATCGCGCAGCCCTCGATCCCGGCGATCACGCTCGCCATCGGGGCGACCTCGTGGCCGACGGTGGCCCGGCTCACCCGGGCCGAGTTCCGCTCCTTGCGCGAGAAGGACTTCGTCACCGCCGCCCGCGGCCTCGGCTACGGGCCGGTGCGGATCGTGTTCGCCGAGATCCTGCCCAACGCCCTGCCGCCGATCGTCGTCACCGCCTCGGTGATGGTCGCATCCGGCATCCTGATGGAATCGGCCCTGTCCTTCATGGGGCTGGGCGACCCGAACGTCGTGAGCTGGGGCAGCATGATCGGCTCGGGCCGGGAGGTTCTGCGCAGCGCCTGGTACCTGACCGCGATTCCCGGGGTCGCGATCGTGCTCAGCGTGCTCGCCCTCAATCTCGTCGGCGACGGGCTGAACGACGCCCTCAACCCGCGTCTCGCCGGGGAGGCGTGAGATGGCGCTCCTCGACGTCCACGGCCTCGGCATCGCCTTCCCGCGGGCCCGGCCGGTGCAGGACCTGAGCTTCACCGTCGGTCCGGGCGAGACGGTGGCCCTCGTCGGCGAGTCGGGCTCCGGCAAGTCGCTCACGGCGCTCGCCCTGATGCGCCTCCTGCCGCCGCGCGGCCGGATCGAATCCGGCACGATCCGGTTCGACGGCCGCGACATCGGGAGTTTGAGCGAGCGCCGGTTCCGCGAGATCCGCGGGCGCGAGATCGCGATGGTGTTCCAGGAGCCGATGACGGCGTTGAACCCGGTGCTCACCGTCGGCGTCCAGATCGCCGAGGTCTTGCGCCGGCACGAGGGCCTCTCGGCCCGCGCCGCCCGGGCCCGCGCCGTCGACCTCCTCGACCGCGTCCGCATCCCCGATCCGCACAGGCGGGTCGATGCCTACCCGCACCAGCTCTCCGGCGGCATGCGCCAGCGGGTGATGATCGCCGTCGCGGTCGCCTGCGCCCCGAAACTCCTCATCGCCGACGAGCCGACCACGGCGCTGGACGTGACGATCCAGGCCCAGGTGCTCGACCTGATCGACTCGCTTCGCCGCGACCTCGGGATGGCGGTGCTGCTCATCACCCACGACCTCGGCGTGGTCGGGCAATGGGCCGACCGCGTGGTGGTGATGTATGCCGGCCGCCGGGTCGAGGAGGCGGAGCCGGACGCGCTGTTCGACGATCCGCTTCATCCCTATACGCGCGGCCTCCTCGCCGCCTCGCCCCGCGGCCGTGCTGCTCTCCACGGTGAGGTCCGGCGCGGCGAGGCCCTGCCGGAGATCCCGGGTTCGATCGCCTCGGCGCAGGGCCAGCCCGGCTGCGCCTTCGCGCCCCGCTGCCCGCTGGCCGAAGCCCGCTGCCGCGCCGCCCCGCCGCCGGCCGTGGCGCGGCCCGACGGGCGCATCGTCGCCTGCCCGGTCACGACCGCGATCGCCCGTCCCGCTCTTCCTCCCCGCATTCCCGGCCATCGTCATGACGCTGCTCTCGGTCTCTGACCTCACGACCGCCTATGACGGGGTGCGGGCGGTCGACGGCGTCAGCCTGACGGTCGCGCGCGGGGAAACCGTCGGCCTCGTCGGCGAATCCGGCTGCGGCAAGTCGAGCCTGGCGAAGAGCCTCCTTCGCCTCGTCGAACCGGAAGCCGGCGAGATCGTCTTCGACGGGGTGCCGGTTCGCGGGCTCCGCGGCAGCGATCTCCGCGCCTATCGCCGCCGGGCGCAGATGGTGTTCCAGGACCCCTTCGCCTCGCTCAACCCGCGCCACACCATCGGCAACATCCTCGAGACGCCGCTCAAGGTTCACGGTCTCGGCGGCCGGGACGAGCGCCGCGCCCGGGTCGCCCGCGCCCTCGAGCAGGTCGGCCTCCCGGAGACCGCAGCGACGCGCTATCCGCACGAATTCTCCGGCGGCCAGCGCCAGCGCATCGGGATCGCCCGCGCCCTGGTGGTCGAGCCGCATCTCGTCGTCTGCGACGAGCCGGTCTCGGCCCTCGATCTCTCGGTCCAGGCGCAGATCCTCAACTTGCTCGCCGCGAGGCGCCGCGAACTCGGTCTCGCCTACCTGTTCGTCTCGCACGACCTGTCGGTGGTCGAGCACGTCGCCGACCGGGTGCTGGTGATGTATCTTGGCCGCATCGTCGAGAGCGCACCGACCGCGGCCCTGTGGGCCGCTCCGCGCCACCCCTATACCCGCGCCCTCATCGCGGCGGTGCCGGATCCTTCGCGAAAGCGCCAGGCGCCGCCGCTCGGCGGCGACCTGCCGAGCCCGGCCGACGTGCCGGCCGGCTGCCGCTTCCACCCCCGTTGCCCGCTCGCGACCGACCTCTGCCGCCGCGACGATCCGGCCCTGCGCCCGGTCGCCGAGGCCCACGCCGTCGCCTGCCACCACGCCTGACGCTTCCCTCCCGCACAAGGACACGTCCATGACCCTGCGCCAGACCGCCCGCTTTCGCATCGTCGGCTTCAGCGGCAACACCCACCGGCCGTCGAAGTCGCGGGCCCTCGTCGGGGCCATCGCCGAGGCGGTGGCCGCGCGCCGGCCCGTCGACGTCCAGCTCCTCGACATCCTCGATGGCGGGCCGGAACTCGGCGCCGCCTACACCCCGAACGACCTGAGCGCCCGCAGCGCCGCCCTGGTCCGGGCGATCGCGGAGGCCGATGCCCTGATCGTGGCGAGCCCGGTCTACAAGGGCTCCTATGCCGGCCTGTTCAAGCACGTCTTCGACCTCATCGACCCGGCGGCGCTGGCCGACCGGCCGGTGATCGTCGCGGCGACCGGCGGCGGCCACCGCCACGCCCTCGTCGTCGAGCACCAGTTGCGGCCGCTCTTCGGGTTCTTCGGCGCCCACACGGTGGCGACTTCCGTCTATGCCAGCGATTCCGAGTTCAGCGACGGCCGCCCCGCCGACGCCGCCCTGGAGGCCCGGATCGGCCAGGCCGCCGGCCAGCTCGTCGAGGCCCTGGCGCACCGCACGCCCCGCGCCTCGGTTCAGGCGGCCGCCTGATGACCCGCTTTCTCACCCGCCGGGCCCTCCTCGGCACCGCGCTTGCGGCTTCCGCCTTCGGAGGCGTTCGCGTCGGTCCCGCCCGGGCCGCGGTGCCCTTGCGCATCGGCACCACCGCCGGTCCGGTCGCCCAGACCCTCGACGTCGCCGCCAAGCTCGCCAAGGCGCAGGGGCAGAGCGTCGAGATCGTCGAGTTCACCGACTGGGTCACCCCGAACGAGGCGGTGGCGACCGGCAGCCTCGACGCCAACCTGTTCCAGCACGTGCCCTTCCTCACCAGCGCCATCAAGGCGCGGGGCTACGCCCTGGTGCCGGTGGCGCCGGCCATCATCCTGCCGGTCGGGCTGTTCTCGACATCGGTCAAGCGCCTGGAGGACGTGCCGAAGGGCGCCTCGGTCGCGATCGCCAACGACCCGGTCAACGCCGCCCGCGGCCTGCACCTGCTCGAGAAGGCCGGCCTTCTCACCCTCAAGCCGGGCCTCGGCGACGCGGTCACCGTGGCGGACGTCGTGCAGAACCCGAAGGGCTTGCGCATCCTCGAACTCGATGCCGCGCAGCTCCCCCGCGTCCTCGACGACGTGGCCCTGGCCCAGATCAGCTTCACCTACCTGATCGCCTCCGGCGGCGACCCGAAGACCGCCCTCATCACAGACGGGGCCGGCGACAAGCACTACACGCTGAGCTTCGTGGCGCGTCCGAACAACCGCGACGACCCCCGGCTCGCCGCCTTCATCGCCACCTACCGCTCGCCGGAGGTGAAGCAGTTCCTGCTCGACCGCTACGGCGGGTTTCTCGAGCCGGCGTGGTAGCGGGGCGTCAGCCCTGCTGTTCGGCCGGTGCCGGATACGCGACTCCGAGGGCCCGGAAGGCGGCCTCGGGCTCGCGCTCCACGATGCGCAGCAGGGCCACGGCCGCCGGGTCCGGCTGCGTCCGGCCCTGCTCCCAGTTGCGCAAGGTCGCCACCGGCACGCCGAGGGCGTCCGCGAAGGTGCTCTGGGTCATGCCGAGCCGCGATCGGATCGCCGCGATCGGCCATACGAGGCGATAACCGGTCGGTTCCTCGTCGGGATCCTCGCCGTCCTCGATCATGTGGCGGCGGATGTCCTCCTCCGTCGTCGCGTCGATCTTTGCCCGGTCTACGGGGGCGGCAACCTTGCGGAGGTCTTCAAGACTAACGCGTGCCATTCCCTTCGCTCCTTCCGGCTTGCCGTGCGGGCCGAGATGATTCGGCGCCCGCTCACTCGATCTGTGAAGACGACCTGGATTATATCGCCGTCGACCTCGCCGACCGCACTCACCCGCATCTCACCGTATATCCGCCTCAGATCCTGCGTTTGGAGGGTGAGGCCCTCGAAGATGCGCGATGCGTGCGCGAAATCGAAGCCGCGTGCTGAGAGGGTCGCTGCACTCTTCTCGTTGTCCCACTCGAAGATCATGCCGCCCCACGGGTGCGCCTCATCCTACACGAACCGGGGCACTACGCTCAGAGCGCAATCGCCGCAGCCCGGTCGATGCCCACTCCTCACGCCTCCCGCGGGTCGATGTACAGATCGGCGAAGTTGCCGGTGATCCCCTCGGCGCCGGGGGCGAAGTTCTTCACCTTGCGGTGCGCCACGATGATGCCGGAGGGCGCGATCAGGTCGACCGACGGCAGGTCGGCCCGGATGCGGCGCTGGAAGGCGACGAACAGGCCGCGGCGGCGCGCCTCGTCGGGCTCGATGGCGGCGGCCTCGAGCAGGCGGTCGACCTCCGGGTCGGCGTAATGCGCGGCGTTCGAGAACGGCAGGCCGAGCTTGAAGTTCTTCGACCAGTAGGGTCAAAACCCAATCAGCTTGACCTCATGAATGGCCGCTGAGGGTGGGGAGCGGACCCTACCCAGACGCCCGAGAGCAGACGTTCCGTTTCCAACCCAGATAGGTTGTCCAGTTCTATTCTGGTGTATCCGAGAACCAGACATCCCGACATACGGCTGTAGCAGTATCGTCCGGCGCTCGGTCTTCGACCAGCCACGCGGCGCTGATGGAGCGTGCCTGCAATGGGCTTGGGGACTTAACGCAGCCTGCTGGGTCCGACGCGCCGACGCAGGGGATGAACCACGCTGGTCCCAAGAGCCGAACCTTGAAGCTCGTTTCCAGTCGCGTCATCATCAAAGCGACCCCTAGCTGGTTCGAGGGCCGCCAAGGAAAGATGATCCGACCGCCGGGCCGCAACGCCTTCAACCAAGGACCGGGCGGTGAAACGACGCCCGCGTTGACGTAGATCAAATCGCAGTTCGGCAGAGTGAGTTCTGTGGCATCGCCCTGCACGACAGTCACGCCCTCGAATGGCGCGAGGTTGTCGGATGCGCGGCGTGCCAGTGCCGGTTCGATCTCGAAGGCATGCACGTGGCCGCTCGGCAGGGCCAGCATCGACAGGAGAGCGGTATAATATCCGGCGCCCGCTCCAATGTGGACGATGGTCTCCCCCTTCTTCGGAGCAACCGCTCCGATCCAGCGCGCGTGCAGAAATGGTTCGCCGTTGTTGATGCCCTTTGCGGCATCGAGAGCAACGACGCAGTTCTGGTAGACGAAGAGAGGATTGGCGCTCGGTGTTTCGACGTAGTGCTTATTGACCATAATCTTCCACGGCCCAGCACCAAGAAATGCCTCTCGCGGAACAAGTTCAAAGGCACGTTCGAGCCGCGGATCATCGGAGCCGCTAGCAACGGCCATGAGCCTCGCGTGGAATGCGCGCACCTCGTCGACGGTGGTATGCTTGTCCATAGGGCGCTCAATGTCTGCTTCCTTGGCGACCTTGCCCTAAAGCCATCAAACTGCAAACCCCTAACCCATTCGCAGATCTCTGCCTCACCGATACCCCGGAAGCGGACCTTTCCAGGGCCCGCAGTGGGTCGAAAGCAGACCCTCACATGGCCAAGCTGATTGGGTTTTGACCCTAGGCGCGCTGCACCCCGATCGTCGGATCGAAGGTGTTCGACAGGGACCCGATGGTCACGTCGAAGGCGCGGTCGCGGTAGACCCGGGTGAGGTAGGTCGCGAGATCCAGGCGCTGGAAGTCGACCGCGATGCCGATCCGCGTCAGCGCCTGGCGGATGAAGTCGCCGTAGCGCCCTTCCAGGAACGGGTTGAGGGTGAGCCGGAGCGGGAAGCGGGTGCCGCCCGGACCGCGGCGGTGGCCGGCCTCGTCGAGCAGAGCCTCGGCCCGCTTCACGTCGAACGGCACCGACCCGAGGCTCGAATCGTGAAACGTCGGATGCACGACGCTGACCGGGGTCGGCGAGACCGCGCCGTGCCCGAAATACACCGCCGCCAGCAGCGCCTTCAGGTCGATGGCGTGCGCCACCGCCCGGCGCACCCGTAAGTCTTGCAGCACGCCGGTATCGAGGTTGAAGAAGAGTTGGGTCTGGGGTCCGGAATAGGCGTAGGTCGTGGTGTCGACCACGAGCTTCGGCAGGGCGCGCAGGCGGGCGAGGTCCGCGAGCGGGACCGGGTTGCCGCCGAGATCGACCTCGCCGGCCTCGAACGCCGCCGCCCGGGCGCCCGGATCGGTGATGATCCGCATCACGATCCGGTCGAGACAGGGCTTGCCCTCGTCCCAGTAATGCGGGTTCCGCTCGAACAGGAGGTGGCTGCCCGGCACCCATTCCTTGAGCACGAACGGCCCGGTGCCGATGGTCTGCGCGAGGCTCGCGCTCGCCTCCGGCCGGATCGCCTCGTAGATGTGGCGCGGCACGATGGGGGATTCCGCCCCCGCGAAGGCGCTGATCAGGAACGGGGCCGGCCGCGACAGCACGATCTCGACGCTGTGGGGATCGGGCGTTCGCACGTCGGCGACGTTGGCGAAGGTGATGCGCCCGCGCGGATGCGCCTCGCGCAGGCGCAGGAGCGAGAACGCCACGTCGGCGGCGGTGAACGGCCGTCCGTCGTGCCAGGTCACCCCGCGCCGCAGGGCGAAGCGGTAGCGCAGCCCGACCGGGCTGATCGCCCACTCCGTCGCGAGGTTCGGCAGCGGGGTCATGTCGGTGGCGTAGCGCAGCAGGCGCTCGTTGATCTTGCTGCCGATGGTCTGGCCGGTGCCCGAGGTGGTGTTGATGGCGATGATCGCCTGCGGCTCGGGAAAGAACACCCAGTTCAGGGTGCCGCCGCGGACCGGCGTCTCGGCCGGGGCGGCGAGGAGCGGGGAGCCGGACGGGATCGCCGGCAAGGCGGCGCCCGCGGCGGCGCTCAGGAGCAGGCGGGTCGCATGGCGGCGCGTGAGGGACATGACGCGGGCGCTCCGGAATAAGTAGGAATTGGCGATTTGTTCTTTTAAACGAACAAATCGCAGCGGGCCAGGATCCTGTTGAGCTACACGCAATCAAGTTGCTTGCCCTAACAAGCTGATCTAAGCGACAAGGCTCAATATGTCCTATGCGGAGCGCTGGAAACAGCAGAGAATTTCTTCGCTGCTCGTTCTATAAAAAGAACATTCTCGTTGACCGGCCAGCGCGGTGCGCAGAGACTGACATCCATAAGAGCCTGCCCAACCGCGCGGGGAACGAGCGATGCCCGATACGCAGCAAACAGGAGCCGGTCGTCCGAATGCCGGGCCCGCACCGGCCGCGCGGGGCCGCCACGTCCTGGTGATCGGGGCGAGCGCAAGCGGCCTGGGGCTGGCCTCCCACCTGCTGCGCCGCGAGGCGCGGGTGCAGGTGACCGTAATCGAGACATCGGGCTCCCGCTGTCGCCGCCTGCGCCGGGCCGAGTTCGCGACCTTGCTGGCCGAAGAGACCGGAAAGCTGCCGGCTGAGCCCCTGCACCTCGTCGAGGCATTGCGGCAGCATGGGGGGCGTCTCCACGTCGCCGAGACGACCTGCCTGTCGGTCGCATCCACGCCGCAGGGCGTGGCGGCGCGGACGGCCGACGGGACCACCTATCTCGGGCGCGCCGCGGTGCTGGCCTTTCCCCTGCAACCGCCGGCGGCGGGGTCTCCGCCGCGAGAGAGGAATGCCGCGATCCGCGCGCTGCGGCTCGACCCGGCCGACCTGCCGCTCGGAACCGGCGCCGCCGTCCTGGTGCGTTCCTTACGGGCGCTGGTGCGGGAGGCGGGAGACCGCGGGGTCGGCCTCGACGAGGCGGTGGCGGGCCTGCGCCTGAGCGCCCCCGCCCTCTGGCACGATCTGCCCGACGAGGCGCGCGAGCGCCTGCTGCGTCACGGCCGACGGGTGTGGGACCGGATTCTCGGCGGCGGGACGGACGGCCCGGTCACGCGCCGCGACGGCCTGAGGCCGAGCGCCCTCCTGCGCGACCTCGTCGGGCGTGGCCTCCTGCTGCCCCGTGCCAGCGGCCTTACCGTCGCACCGGGGGCGGCCGACCGGCTCTTCGCCGGGCATCCGACGGACCTGATGCCCTACGCGACGCCTCGCCTCCTCGACCTCGACGCCGCCTGCGCCTGGCTCGCCGGGCGCGTCGCCTATGCCGGACGCGTCGGGGAGGGGGCCGTTGCATCGGCGGAGGCGCAGCCGAGCCCGGGTCGCGAGGATGCGGCGCTCAGATGTGGTAGGTGAGGCTCGCCTCGGCCTCCGCCTGCGGCATCGCCCGCATCTGTTCGAGCGTCAGGTTGTCGAGGATGCCCGCGATGCTGTTGCGCACCGCCAGCATCGTGAGGCGCACCGAGCACGCCGCCTCGTCGGCGCAATCCTCGCACGGGCGGTAGGCGGTGCGGCTGGCGCAGGGAAGCGGCGCGAGCGGGCCGTCGAGGGCGCGCACGACGTGGCCGATGCGGATCTCCTCGGCCGGGCGCGCCAGGGCGTAGCCGCCGCCCGGCCCCTTCTTGCTGTGCACGAAGCCGGCATTGCGCAGGTCGCCCAGGATCGCGTCGAGGAACTTTTTCGGGATCCGGTGCGCCTCGGCGATCTCGGCGACGCCGATGCGGGCGCCCGGGGGCAGGCCTGCGAGGTGGACCATCGCCTTGAGCCCGTACTTGCCCTTGTTGGTCAGCATCGTCGTCCTGCGTGTTGCGGGGGGCTGCGGAAGAGGCGGGCCGGCAAGCGGTGCCGGAGAGATGAGGTTTTGTCGACTGGCTCGGTAGACTTCCTCCCAGGGTGATGCCGGCGCGGCAGGCCGGAGGATGACGGCGGCCTTCGCTCCCAGCTATAGTACATAAAAATGATTGATTAAATAGAATGAAACCGCGAGACCGGGACGACCGGCGGGTGCGATCCGCCGCTTTCGGACGAGGCTGACGGCTTACGAGGCTGACGACATGGCGCGTCGCGACGACACCCTGCATCTGGGCGCCTTCCTGTATCCGGGCGGCCACCACGTCGCCGCCTGGCGCCACCCGGATGCCAAGGCCGATGCCGGCATCGACCCGGGCCATTACCGGCGCCTCGCCCAGGTCGCGGAAGCCGCGAAGTTCGACCTGATCTTCCTGGCCGACGGCGTCAGCATCCGGGGCGACGACATCGACGCGCTCAGCCGCACGGCGACCCGCTACGTCGGCCAGTTCGAGCCGCTGACCCTGCTCTCGCACCTCTCGGCGGTGACCGAGCGCATCGGCCTCGTGGCCACCGCCTCGACCACCTACAACGAGCCGTTCCACGTCGCGCGCAAATTCGCCTCCCTCGATCACCTGAGCGGCGGCCGGGCCGGCTGGAACCTCGTGACCTCGGCCGATGAGCGCGAGGCGTGGAATTTCGGCCGCGACGCCCACCTCGCCCATGCCCGCCGCTACGCCAGGGCGGAGGAGTTCGTCGACGTCGTCACCGGGCTCTGGGACACCTACGAGGACGACGCCTTCGTCCGCGACAAGGGCGAGGGCCTGTTCTTCGATCCGGACAAGCTCCACGTGCTCGGCCACCGCGGGGAACATTTCTCGGTCCGCGGCCCCCTCAACGTCCCGCGCCCCCCGCAAGGTCACCCGGTGGTGGTGCAGGCCGGCTCCTCCGAGGCCGGCAAGGCGCTCGCCGCCCGCACCGCCGAGGTGATCTTCACCGCACAAGTCACATTGGAGGACGCGGTCGCGTTCTACGCCGACGTGAAAGGGCGGCTCTCCCGCCACGGCCGGGCGCCGGACGACCTCAAGATCATGCCGGGCGCGATGCCGTTCCTCGGCCGCACGCGGAGCGAGGCGCAAGCGAAGTACGATTCCGTGCAGGCCTTGGTCCATCCGGTGGTCGGCCGCTCGCTCCTCGAGCGGATGCTCGGCATCGATCTTACGGGCTACCCCGAGGACGGGCCGGTCCCGGACGTGCCGGAGACGAACGGGGGCAAGAGCCGGCAGGCGCTGCTGGTGACGCTGGCGCGACGCGAGAACCTGTCGATCCGCGACCTTTATCTTCGCATCGCTGGAGCCCGCGGGCACTGGACGCTCGTCGGCACCGCCGAGGATGTCGCCGACGCGCTCCAGGAGCGCTTCGAGGCCTACGGCGCCGACGGCTTCAACATCATGCCGCCGATCCTGCCGACCGGGCTCGACGACGTGGCGGCTTTGCTGATCCCCGAGTTGCAGCGCCGCGGCCTGTTCCGGACCGAGTATGCCGGCCGGACCCTGCGCGAGCATCTGGGGCTCGCCCGCCCGCCCCACCGCGTTCACGCCGCCTCTGCCCGCGAAGCGGCGGAGTGAGAGGGCGCCATGCCAGACAGCCGGATCGAGATCGCCCGCGTGGCGAAGGACTTTTCCGTCGACGGCCGGCCCCTGCGGGCCCTCGACGGCATCGACCTCACGGTCGCCCCGGGCGAGTTCGTCACCATCGTGGGGGCGAGCGGCTGCGGGAAGTCGACGCTGCTGCGCATCGTCGCCGGGCTCGATCCCGCCCATGACGGCGAGGTGCGCCACGACGGGCGCCCGGTCACCGGACCGAGCCTTCAGCGCGGCATCGTCTTCCAGGAGCCGCGGCTGTTCCCCTGGCTCACCGTCGCCGGGAATATCGGCCTCGGGCTCGAGAACGCCCCCTTAAGTGCGGCGGAGAGGGCGCGGCTCGTCGCCGAGCACGTCGCGCTGGTGGGCCTGTCGGGGTTCGAGAACGCTTATCCGCGCCAGCTCTCCGGCGGCATGGCCCAGCGCGCGGCCATCGCCCGCGGGCTCGTCAACCGGCCGGGCCTGCTGCTGCTCGACGAGCCGTTCGGTGCCCTCGACGCTCTCACCCGCGCGCGGCTCCAGGACGAGCTGCAGCGGATCTGCGCCCACGAGGGCATCACGGCGCTCCTCGTCACCCACGACGTCGACGAGGCCCTACTGCTCGGCGACCGGGTGGTGGTGATGGCTCCGCGCCCCGGCCGGATCGCCGAGATCCTGGACGTCTCGGCCTCGAAGCCCCGGGACCGGCGCGATCCCGTGCTGGCGGCCCTGCGCCACGCGATCCTCGACCGGCTGGAGGCGACGCAAGCCGCGCAGCCGCAGACCGCGACCGCCCGGGAGGCGGGGCGCCGTCCCGCCGCCACCCTGCCGCTCGCCGCCCGCTCGGCCTGATCCTTCCCTCCCGGAGCCTCGTGCCATGGCCCAACCCCGACAGATGAAGCTCGGCGCCTTCCTGATGACCGACGGCCACCACGTGGCGGCCTGGCGGCATCCGGACGGGCGGCCCGACGCCCATGTCAGCCTCGACCATTTCGTGCGGCTGGCGCGCCTCGCCGAGTCGGCCGCCTTCGACGCTGTGTTCCTCGCCGACTCCTCGGGCGTGCGGAACACCGACCCCGCCTCGCTGAGCTTCACCTCGCGGGCGGCGAGCTTCGAGCCCCTGACCCTGCTCTCGGCCCTCTCCGTGGTGACCGAGCGCATCGGCCTCATCGCCACGGCATCCACGAGCTTCAACGAGCCGTTCAACCTCGCCCGCAAGTTCGCCTCCCTCGACCTCCTCAGCGGCGGCCGGGCCGGCTGGAACCTCGTCACCTCGTCGAGCGAATCCGAGGCGCAGAACTTCAACTTCGAGCGTCACGCGGCGCATGCCGACCGCTACGACCGGGCGCGGGAATTCGCCGAGGTGGTCACCGGCCTGTGGAACTCCTGGGAGGACGATGCCTTCCTGCGCGATCCCGAATCCGGCCGGTTCTTCGATCCGGACAAGCTCCACGCCCTCCACCATCACGGCCGGCACTTCCGGGTCCGCGGCCCCCTCAACGTGGCGCGCTCGGCCCAGGGGCATCCGGTCGTCGTCCAGGCCGGTTCCTCGGAGGACGGCAAGGAACTCGCCGCCGCCACCGCCGAGGCGATCTTCACCGCGCAGGTGACGCTCGAGGAAGCACAGGACTTCTACGCCGACGTGAAGGGGCGCCTGTCGCGCTACGGCCGCGATCCCGACCATCTCAAGATCATGCCGGGCATCTTCCCGGTCGTCGGCCGCACCGAGGAGGAGGCGCGGGAGAAGTTCGCGGTGCTGCAGGAGCGCATCCACCCGGTGGTGGGCCTCAGCCTCCTCTCCACCACCCTCGGCGGCGCCGACCTCACCGGGTACGACCTCGACGGTCCGCTGCCGGAACTCCCTGAGACCAACGGGCCGAAGAGCCGCCAGAAGCTCCTCATTGAGCGGGCGCGGCGCGACAACCTGACGATCCGGGAACTCACTCTCGCCATCGCGGGGGCGCGGGGCCACTGGCAGGTGGTCGGCACCGCCTCCCAGATCGCCGACCAGCTCGAGGAGCGTTTTCGGAGCGGCGGCGCCGACGGCTTCAACGTGATGGCGCCCTATTTGCCCGGCGGGCTCGAGGACTTCGTCGCCCACGTCGTGCCCGAACTGCGCCGGCGCGGCCTCTTTCGCGAAGCCTACGAGGGCCGGACCCTGCGCGACCATCTCGGGCTGCCCAAGCCCGTCCACCGGGCGCCGCGCGCTCCGGCCCGGCAAGCGGCGGAGTGAGGACGATGCGCCTCCTCGCCTGCCTCGCCCTCCTGCTGCTCTCCGCGCTGCCGGCAGCGGCGGCTCCGCTCACCATCCGGGTCGGCTATGCCGGCCCCGCGCCCGGCGGCACCCGCTACGTCCCGGGTCTCGCCGGCATCGTCGCGGCCGAGCGCTACATTGAGCGCGAAATCGCGGGCGACCCGGACCTCGCCGTCGAGTGGGTGTTCTTCAAGGGCGCAGGCCCGGCGGTGAACGAGGCGCTCGCCGGCGGCCAGCTCGACTTCGCCTTCATGGGCGACCTGCCGTCGCTGAGTGGCCGGGCCGCCGGCCTCGACACCCGCATCGTCATGGCGACCAACGCCCGCGACGCCCTCTATCTCGTCACCACCCCGGCCTCATCGATCAAAGGTCTGTCCGACCTCAAGGGCCGCAAGGTGGCGCAGTTCCGCGGCACCAGCACGCATCTCGCCAGCGAGGGCGCCCTGCGGCGGGCCGGGCTCACCAGCCGCGACCTTCAGGTCTACGCCCTCGACGATGCCTCGGCGCTGGCGGCGCTCGCCGCCGGCGACGTCGAGGCGGTGCTCGGCAAGGCTTTGTTCCTCACCCTGGTCGAGCGCGGCCAGGCGCGGGTCGCCTGGAGCTCGAAGGGCGATCCCCGCGCCGGCCCCAGCAACCACCTGCTCGTTGCGGGCGCCTTCGAGCGGGCCCATCCCGACCTCGTCGCCCGGGTGGTCAAGGCGAGCGTGCGCGCCGCGGCCTGGGCCTCCAATGATGCCAACCGCGAGGCGGTGTTCGCCCTGTGGGAGAAGTCGGGCACGCCCGCGGCGGTGTTCCGGGCCGATTACGACGGCCAGCGCCTCGCCGAGCGACTGTCGCCGCTGATCGACGACCTCCTGATCGACACCTACCGCGAGAAGGCGGCGCGGGCCCGCGACTTGGGCCTCGTGCGCCGCGCCGTCGACGTCACCGGCTGGTTCGAGCCGACATACCTCAATGCGGCGATCCGCGACCTCGGTCTCGCCGGCACCTGGACCCGCTACGGCGCCGACGGCCGGCCCCTCGGCTCCTGACACGACCGCAACGACCGGAGCACGCCCGATGATCCGCTTCACCCGCCGCGCCCTCGCGGCCGTCACGCTCGCCCTGGCGCTCGCGCCGGCGGTCGCCCGGGCCGAGCCGGTGACGATCCGCTTCGGCTTCGCGTCGATCGGGACCGACAACCGCCCGTTCGCCGGCGGCAGCGCCGCGGCGCTCGCCCATTCCGAGCACTATGTCGAGGAAGCCTTGAAGGACGAGCCCGGCGTCACGGTCGCGTGGTCGTTCTTCAAGGGAGCGGGGCCGGCGGTGAACGAGGCCTTCGCCAACGGCCAGCTCGACTTCGCCTTCCAGGGCGACCTGCCTTCCGTGATCGGCCGGGCGAGCGGTCTGAAGACGAAGATCGTGCTTGCCACCGGCGCCCACGCCCCGCTCTACCTCGCGGTGCCGCCGAACTCGACCATCAGCTCGGTCAAGGATCTCAAGGGCAAGAAGGTCTCGATCTTCCGCGGCACCAACAACCACTTGGCGGCCGTCAAAGTCCTGGCCGCCAACGGCCTGACCGAGCGCGATCTCAGCGTGCTCAACATGGACGTCGCCACCACCAACGCCGCCCTGGCCTCGGGCGACATCGACGCGGCCTTCGGCAATTTCGGGCTGATCTCGCTGGAGCAGCAGGGCCGCGCGAGAATCGTCTACTCCACCAAGGGCGACGACCCGGCCTTCGAGCGTCAGGCCGGCGTGCTGGTGACGGAAGCCTTCGAGAAGGCGCATCCCGATCTCGTCGCCAAGGTGGTGAAGGCCCTGGTCCAGGCCTCGCACTTCGCCTCCGACGAGGCCAACCGCGACAAGGTCCTGGCGATCTGGGCGCGCTCGGGCACGCCGGACTCGGTCTACCGCTTCGACTATGCCGACCAGCCGCTGCGCACCCGCAACTCGCCGATCATCGATCCCTTCCTGGTCGAGCAGTACCGGGTTCAGGCGCGCCAGGCCCGCGCCTACGGGCTGATCCGCCGCGACGTCGACGTCGCCGGCTGGTTCGAGCCGCGCTACCTCGACCGGGCGCTCAAGGAACTCGGCCTCGAAACCCGGTGGCCCCGGCTCGGGCCGGACGGAAAGCCGCTGTCGTGACGGCGCCCGTGACTGCCATCGCCTGGCCCGCCCGCGGCCTCGCCGCCTCTCTCCATCGCCGCGTGCATCGCCATCTGGCGTCGATCGCCCTCGGCCTCGTCGTGCCGCTCGGGCTCCTCGTCGCCTGGGCCGCCGCGGCTGCGTCCGGCTGGCTGCCCGAGCAGATCCTGCCCGCGCCGCGCATCGTCGCCGAGACCCTCGTCGAGATGGTCCGCAGCGGCGAGCTCGCCCAGCATGCCGGGATCAGCGGGCTGCGGGTGCTCGCGGGCTTCTCCTTAGGGGCCGGCCTCGGTCTCCTCCTCGGCGCCGCCATGGGCCTGTCGCGTCGGGTCGAGGACACTGTCCAGCCGCTGTTCACGGCGCTCGCCCAGGTGCCGACCCTCGGCTGGATCCCGCTCCTGATGCTGTTTCTCGGCATCGGCGAGACCCTGAAGATCGTCGTCATCGCCAAGGCGGCCCTGGTGCCGGTGACCCTCAACACGGCTTCCGGCATCCGGGCGATCCCCGAGGGCTACCGCGAGGTCGCCCGGGCCTACCGCTTCACCCGCGTGCAGACCCTGCGCCGGCTGATCCTGCCGGCGAGCGTGCCGCCGGTCTTCACCGGCATCCGCTACGGCCTGACCAAGGCCTGGACCGCGCTCGTCGCCGTCGAGCTCCTCGCCTCGGCGGAGGGGCTCGGCTACCTCCTGGTCTGGGGCCGCCAGATGTTCTGGCTCGACACGATGATCGTCGCGATGGCGCTGATCGGCCTCGTCGGCGTGGCGATGGATGCGGGCCTCGCCCGGATCGAGGCGCGGCTCCAGCTCTGGCGGATCGACGCGCGATGACGACATCCTCCGTCACCCGCCTGCGCCGCGGCCTCGTCCTGCCGCTCCTGCTGCTCGTCGCCTGGGAGGCGTCGAGCCGCACCGGCCTCGTCGATCCGCGCTTCCTGCCGCCGCTGGAGGCGATTCTCTCGACGGCGCTCACCGAGATCCGCTCCGGCGGCCTCGTCCGGCATCTCGCCGCGAGCCTCGCCCGCGATCTCCTCGGCTTTGCCATCGGTGCGAGCGCCGGCGCCGCGTTCGGGGCGCTGCTCGGCCTGTCGCCGCTCGCCGCCCGGCTGTTCGGGCCGACGTTCCATGCCGTGAAGCAGATCGCGGTCCTGGCCTGGATCCCGATCATCTCGATCTGGTTCGGCTTCGCCGAGAGCGCCAAGGTGGTGTTCATCGCGCTCGCCGCCTTCGTGCCGGTGGTGGTGAACACGAAAGAAGGCGTCGCCAGTGCCTCGCCGCAGCTCGTCGAGGTCGGCCGGGCGCTCCGCTTCTCACGCCGGCAGATGCTGCTGCGGGTGTTCCTGCCCTCCGCTTTGCCCTCGATCGCCACCGGCCTCCAGCTGGCGCTGATCTATTCCTGGCTCGCCACTGTCGGGGCCGAATACTTCATGGCGGTCGGCCCCGGCATCGGCGGCCTGATCATCGCCGGGCGCGAGCGCTTCCAGATGGATCTGGTGATGCTCGGCGTCGTGATCCTCGGCCTCGTCGGCTTCCTGCTCAATGCCACCGCCGCCTCGCTCGCCGCCCGCGCGCTGCGCTGGCGCACCGCCTGAAGGAACGTTTCCCATGCCACCATCCTCCGTCCCGCTCTTCGGGCGCCGGAGCTTCCTCGCCGGGGCGCTCGGCGTCAGCGGTGGCGCGCTCGCCGCCGAGGGTCCGTTGCAGGTGCCGGCCTGGACCCGCGAGCCGGGCAGGGGCGTCGCGAGCCCCGGCTACGGCGTGCCCTCGTCCTTCGAGCGGCTCGCCCGCAAGCCGCGCACGCCCCCGGCCTTCCCGGGCGCTGCCTCGACCGGCACGCCGCACCAGCACCTCCACGGCACGATCACCCCGAACGGGCTGCATTTCGAGCGCCACCACGGCGGGGTCCCAGCGATCGATCCCGAGCAGCACCGCCTGGTGATGCACGGCCTCGTCGCACGGCCCCTGATCCTCACCATGGACGACCTCGCCCGCTTCCCCAGCGTGTCGCGGCTGCACTTTCTCGAATGCTCGGGCAACACCCCGGCCTGGCAGAAAACCAACCCGGCCTGGACGGTGCAGGACACCCATGGGCTCCTCAGCTGCGCCGAGTGGACCGGCGTCGAATTGGCGACGCTCCTCGATGAGGTCGGCGTCAGGCCGGAAGCCGCCTGGCTGCTGGCGGAAGGAGCGGATGCCGCCGCGATGACCCGCAGCCTGCCGCTCTCGGCCCTCGACGGCGCGATCCTGGCCTACGCCCAGAATGGCGAGGCCTTGCGGCCGGAGCAGGGCTATCCGCTCCGGCTGTTCCTGCCCGGCCTCGAGGGCAACCTCAGCATCAAGTGGCTGCGCCGGATCAAGCTCGGCGACCGGCCGTTCCAGACCCGGGAGGAGACCTCGAAATACACCGACCTGATGCCCGACGGCACGGCGCGCCAGTTCACCTTCACCATGGAGGCGAAGTCCGTCGTCACCACGCCGTCCGGTGGGCACCAGCTCAAGGAACCCGGCGCCTACGAGATCTCCGGCCTCGCCTGGTCGGGCCGCGGGCGCATCACCGGTGTCGAGGTCTCGGTCGACGGCGGCGCCTCCTGGCGCCCGGCCACCTTGCAGGAGCCGGTGCTGTCGCGCTGCCTCACCCGCTTCCGCCTGCCCTGGTCCTGGGACGGCGGTCCGGCCCTGATCCAGAGCCGCGCCACCGACGAGACCGGCTATCGCCAGCCGAGCCGCGAGGCGCTGGTGGCGGCCCGCGGCACGAACTCGATCTACCACTTCAACGGCATCTACGGCTGGCAGGTCGCGGCCGGTGGGAGCGTGCGGCATGTGGCGTGAGATGATCTTGGGAGCTGCCGGCCTCGCGGCTTGCCTGATCCTCGCCGGCCCGGCCTCGGCCGATCCCCTCGGCCCCCATCGCCTCGGTCGGCCCGCGACGCCCGACGCGATCGCGGCGTGGGATATCGACGTGCGCCCCGACGGCGCCGGCCTGCCGCCCGGCCACGGCAGCGTCGCGGAGGGACGCGCGGTCTTCGCCGCCCGCTGCGCCGCCTGCCACGGCGAGACCGGCCAGGGCGGAGCGGCCGACCGGCTGGTCGGCGGGCAGGGCACGCTCGCCACCGCGAAGCCCGTGCGCACGGTGGGCAGCTTCTGGCCCTACGCCACGACATTGTTCGATTACGTCCGCCGGGCGATGCCGTTCGACGCGCCGCAATCCCTGTCGGACGCCGAGGTCTACGCGGTCTCGGCCTACCTCCTGCACCTCAACGGAATCGTGCCCGCGGATGCCGTCCTCGACGCGAGGAGCGTCCCCGCCGTGGCGATGCCGAACCGGGTCGGCTTCGTGCCGGATGCCCGGCCGGACGTGCAGAGGCCTTGAAGGGCGCGGTGAACGGCGCGAAGCCGACGGCACGAGACAGCGTCACGGCTCGGGCCGTGACGCTGTCCTTCCCTCTGGGGGTCTTCGACGACCTACGCCTCGATTCCCCGTTCCACCCCCCGCCGGAACCGCGCCGCCGGATGGCTCGCCGGCAGCAGCCTGCGGCCAGCCCCGAAAACCTTCTCCCGCAAGGGGCCGGGCGCGTAGGCGGTCTTGTAGCGGCCGCGGCTTTGCAGTTCCGGCACGACGAGGTCGATGAAGTCGCCGTAGCCCTCGGGCGTCACCGCGTAGCTCAGGTTGAAGCCGTCGATGTCGGTCTCGTCCATCCAGGCTTCGAGCGCGTCGGCCACCTGTGCGGCCGAGCCGACCAGCACGGGCCCACGCCCGCCGATGGCGTTGTGGGTGACGATCTCGCGGATCGTCCAGGCCTTTTCCGGCCGGGCGAAGGACTCGACCAGCGACGCGATCGCGTTCTCCTTGCGGATCACCGGGAACGGATCGTCGAGGTCGTAGGGCGCGAGGTCGATGCCGGTCCAGCCCGAGAACAGAGCGAGCGCGCCTTCCGGATCGACGTGGGCGAGGTAGTCGCGATGCTTGTCATGCGCCTCCGCCTCGGTGCGCCCGACGATCACCGTCATCAAAGCAAAGAACAGGATCCCGGCTGGATCGCGCCCGCAGGCTGCGGCGCGGCGGCGGGTGTCGGCCACGGTCGCCTTGATGGCGGATTTCGACGGGTCGCTCAGGAACACCGCCTCGGCATGCGCGGCGGCGAAGTCGCGGCCGCGATTCGAGGCGCCGGCCTGGAACAGGAACGGCGTGCGCTGCGGCGAGGGATCGACGAGGTGGATGCCCTCCATCCGGAAATGCTCGCCCGCGTGCTCGATGCGGTGGATTTTTTCCGGATCGGCGAACAGGCCGCGCTCCCGGTCGCGCAACACCGCGCCGTCCTCCCAGCTCTCCTCCCAGAGGCGGTAGACCACGTCGAGGAACTCGTCGGCGATGTCATAGCGGGTGTCGTGGGCGGTGATGCCGGGGCGGCCCACCGCCCGCGAGGCCGCCGCCGAGTAGCCGGTGACGACGTTCCAGGCGATGCGCCCCTCCGTCAGATGGTCGAGGGTCGAGAAGCGCCGCGCCAGGGTGAAGGGCGGCTCGTAGGACACCGAGGCGGTGATGCCGAAGCCGAGATGCTCCGTCACCGCCGCCATCGCGGAGACGAGCAGCATCGGATCGTATTTCGGCACCTGCGCGGCGCGGCGCAGGGCCGCCGCGGCCGTGCCGCCATAGACGTCGTGGATGCCGATTCCGTCGGCGATGAACAGGGTCTCGAACAGGCCGCGTTCGAGGAGCCGGGCCACGTCGGTCCAGTAGCCCAGCGTGTTGAACTCGAGCGAGCGGTCGCGCGGGTGCGTCCACAGGCCGGGCGAGAGATGGACCGGGCTGTGGATCGCGAACCCGTTGACGCGGATCGGCTTCGTCATGGTGAGGCCTCCAGGTGCGGGATCACCGGCGCGGGGTCAGCGGAAATAGTCCGGCAGGGTGAAGCCGTCGTAGAAGCGGTCGGCTCGGATCGCCGCCTGGAACGCGTCCGAGCGGTAGGCCGCTACGATGGCTTTCGCCCACGGCGTCTCCGCCTGTCCCCGGCGGACCGCCACCACGTTGATGTACGGCGCGGTCATCTTTTCGAGCGCCAGGGCCTCGGTGAGCTTGAGGCCGCTGAAGATCGCGAAGTTGCCCTGGATTGCCGCGAAATCGACGTCGTCGAGGGCGCGCGGCGCCTGGGCGGCCTCCAGCGGCACGATGCGGATGCCGCTCGGATTCGCGATCACGTCGAGTTCGGTGACGTCGACCGGGTTGGCGTTGGCTTTGAGCCCGATCCAGCCGGCATCGCGCAGGATCTTGAGCGCCCGCTCCAGGTTCACCGGATCGTTCGGCACCGCGACGGTCGCGCCTGGGCGCACGGCCGAGAGCGTCTTGTGCTTGCGCGAGTAGAGCCCCATCGGCGGCGTCGGCACCTGCACGATGCCGACGAGATCGGTGCCGTTCCGCTCGTTATAGGCCTTCAGGTAGACGCTGTGCTGCATCACGTTGGCGTCGATCTCGTCGAAGGCCACCGCCTTGTTGACCTCGAGCCCGGTGCTGAAATGGGCGTAGGCGATGCGGTAGCCCTGCGCGCCAAGGACAGGCGCGGCACCGGCCTTGAACGCGTCCTCGTAGGGCCCCGGCGTGAAGCCGACCCGCAGGTCGCGCTTCTCGATCGACGCCTTGATGGGGGTGCCCGATTGGGCGAGGGCCGGAGCGGCGGCGGTCGCGAGCAGGGCAACCAGCCCGAGAAGAGCGGCAACGAGGGAACGGCCGCGCGGACGGTGTGAGGGCGGATCGGCGGTCATCGTGAGGTCCGGTGAGGGGAGAGGCGACAGGCTCGGCCGTGCCCCGGTCCCTGTCAACGAGAATGTTCTTTTTGTAGAACTACAAGATCGGAGGAAGGCTTCTTCGTAGTCGCCCAGACGCAGCATGATTGTTTCGAATACACCAGAATGCGCGGGCAATCGGCCATGAATGCTTGTCTGGCGCGCCACTTCCGGCGAAAAGGTCCCTATCGCAGGGCCGATCGCCCGCAGTTCGTTCTCTTAAAAGAACGGATGTGGAGGGCGTCGGCACAGAGTTCGGCGTGACGGGGCCCCGAATGGGAAGCGCCGGCCGAGAGGATGGGACGACCGTCATGACGCAGATCCAGGCCGGGTGGGGTGCAGGCCCGAGCGCCCGCTACGAGGATCTGGCCGAGCGCTTCCGGCCGGTGTTTCGCGAGATCCGAGCGGGAGCGCCCGCGCGCGACCACGACCGACGCCTGCCCCACGCCGAACTCGCGGCGCTGAAGGAGGCGGGTTTCACCACCCTGCGACTGCCGCCCGAGGAGGGCGGGCACGGCGCGAGCCTGCCGGAGCTGTTCGGGCTCCTGATCGAGCTGTCCGAGGGCGATCCCAACATCACGAACGCGCTGCGGGCGCATTTCGGCTTCACCGAGGACGTGCTGAACTCACCCTATCCGGACTGGCGCCGCCAGTGGCTGCCACGGATCGCCGCGCGCGAGACGGTCGGCAGCGGCGTGTCGGAAACCGGTACCGCCAAGGTCGGCAGCTTCGAGACCGTGCTCAAGCGGCGCGGCGACGCCTACGTCCTCGACGGTACCAAGTTCTACACCACCGGCTCGCTCTTCGCCGACTGGATCCACCTCGCGGCGGTGGACGAGGCCGGCCAGCCGGTCGGCGCCGCGGTGCCGCGGCGCGCCGCCGGGGTCGAGGTGCTGGACGACTGGGACGGCTTCGGCCAGGCCCTGACCGCGAGCGGCACCGCCAAGTTCACTGGCGTCGACGTGGAGGCGGCCTGGGTGAACCCGGATCCCGGCCGGTTCCGCTACGCCGTGGCATTCTACCAGCTCGTCCACCTCGCGACGCTGGCCGGAATCGGCCGGGCTGCGGCCGGCGACGTCGCCCGCCTCGTCGCCGAGCGCACCCGTGTCTACAGCCACGGCAATGCCGCCCGCACCGCCGACGACCCGCAGGTGCTCCAGGTGGTCGGCCGGGTGCGCGGTGCGGCTTATGCTGCCGGCGCCATCGCGCTCAAGGCGGCGGAGGCGCTTCAGCGCGTGTGGGAGGCCGATCGGGCCGGGGACGCGGAGGGGGCGGCCGTCGCCGCGACGGTGGCCGATGTCGAGGTCAACCAGGCGGTGACGGTGGTGACCGGGCTGGTGCTCGACGCCACGACGCAGCTCTTCGACGCGCTCGGCGCGTCGTCGACCCGGCGCGGTCTCGCCCTCGACCGGCACTGGCGCAACGCCCGCACCATCGCGACGCACAACCCCCGCATCTACCGCGACCGCACCGTCGGCGACTTCGCCGTCAACGGCGCGGCCCCGCCGCGGCAGTATCGCGTCGGCGAGGCGTGAGACGCCCGTCGTCGCGCCCGGTCACGGGCGCGACGGGCTGCGGGGGCGGGCGTCGGTCGGCTACGCCCGCGGCGCGTCGGGCGCACGGGCGACGTGGAACCGCGCAATCCCGTCATTGGCGAGCTGGGCCACGAGCTGCAACTCCCAGTCGATGTAGCCCTGCATGGCGGCCCGGGCGTTGTCGGTGCCCTCGTAGGGCCGCTTGTAGACGTCGATCGGCTCCGACACGAAGCGCCCGTCCGTCACGAGCGGTCGCCCCGATTCCGTCCATGCCCGGGTGCCGCCGGCCAGCAGCAGCACCGGGCGGGTCGTCGCTCTTCGCGCATCCATGAGATTGGCCGCCGCGACCCGCCCATCCGGTGACGTCAGGACGATCGGGCCGTCGCCCGGCAGGGCGGCGAGATCGCGGGCCAGCGCCGGCCCGGAAACGTGCCAGGCGCCCGGGACGTGGCCGCGGCGATAGGCCGGGCTGCGGGCGAGATCGACGATGGTCGCGTCGGTCAGGCCCGCGAGGTCGTCCGGCGTCAGCGCGGCTTCCGCCGGAGGGAGCACTCGGGGGGAGGCCGGCACCGGGAAGGCATCGGGAAGTGCCACACCCTCCGCCAGGACGCTGGCGTCCCACCCCATCTGGACGAGCCAGGACGCCGCCATCCGGGCGCGCACGCCGTCGTCGTCGTAGAGCACGACGCGGGCGCCGCGCACGCCGAGCCATTCGTCGGTCGCCTGGACGAGCTGCCCGCCCGGTGCCGAGGCGAAGCCCGCCGGGTGGCCGATTGCGTGCTCGGCGGGGTCGCGCACGTCGAGGGTGTAGAGCGTGCGCGTCTCGGCCTCGGCGCGGAACCGGGCCAGATCCTCCGCCCCGATCACCGTCACCCCGACATGGGTGGCCCATGCTGCCGCGCGCTCGCGGGCCCAGGCGCGCGTCTCCTCGGACGGCGGTGCGACCTGCTCGGTGCGGCGCGTCGCCAGGGAAAACCCTTCCAGGGTCCAGCCGATCGTGCCGTTGCGCAACGCCACGACGCGGTTCGGCAGGCCGGCATTCACCAGGCTCTGGGTGCCGATGATGCTGCGGGTCCGCCCGGCGCAATTGACGACCACCAGGGTGTCGGGGGAGGGAGCGGCCTCGCGGATGCGATAGACGAGTTCACCGCCCGGCAGGCTGCGCCCGCCCGGGATGCTCATGGTCGAGAATTCCTCGAAGCGGCGGGCATCGACCACCACCACGTCCGTCTCCTCGTCGAGGATGCGCCGGATTTCGGCCGCCGGCAGGGACGGCGTGTGCCGGATCGCCTCGACCAGTTCGCCGAAGGCCTTCGAGGGCACGTTGACATCGCGATAGACCTCGCCGATGCGAGCATAGGCCTGGAGCCCGCCTTCCAGGACCGCGACGTCGCGGTAGCCGAGCGCCGTGATGCGCCTGGCTGCCCGCGCGGCGTAGCCCTCACCGGCATCGTAGACCACGATCGGGGCCGAGAGGCGAGGCACCAGGGCCGGCAGGCTCGTCTCGATCTCGCTCACCGGCACGCTGAGGGCGAAGAGCGGATGCGCCTCGGCGAACGGACCCTCCTCGCGCACGTCGAGGAGAGCGATCTCGCGGCCCTCGGCCCAGTGGGCGCGAAGCTCTCGCGCGGTGATGGTCCTGGTCATGGAGTCGGGGTCTCGTGGTGGCGTGATCGACGGCGATCCAGGCCGTCCGGCGGGACTGGCATCGTCCGGGCGAGCAACGTGAGCGGTCTGTACGCGGTTTCGATCCCGAATCCCGCCCACGGCCTCATCCTGAGGTGCCCACATCAGTGGGCCTCGAAGGAGGGCTCCAGGAATCGCGAGACTTCTGGGGCCCTCCTTCGAGGTCGGCCGATCCTTGATCGGCTAACACCTCAGGATGAGGTGCGCGGGTAGGATGCCGGGTGCAGTTTTCGGTGAGGGGAATACTGAAACTTCAGAAGAACGCCCCGGTCGGGGGCAGGGCACCGTTGAGGTAGTGGTCGCCGACCACCCGCTCCTTGTAGATCCGCGGGTTGTGCGCGGCGATGACCTTCAGGTTGCGCCAGTGGCGGTCCAGCGCCCGCTCGGTCGCGACGGCGCTGCCGCTGCCGACGTCGAGGAGCAGGCTCGCCAGCGTCGCCGCGACCTCGTCGGTCACGATCTTGGCCTCGGCCGCCGCGATGCTGGCGGCGATCGACAGTGCTTCGGCGTCGGGCTCCGCCGCCCGCGCCCAGGCACGATCGAGCGCGTCGACCGCCCGGTCGGTCACAGCGAGGATCGCGGCCCGGTGGGCGGCGATGCGGCCGATCACCGCCTGGATCTCGGGCTCGTGCGAGGGGTGCTCGGCGAGCGCGTGGTAGTAGTTGCGCGACCGGCCCCGGACCAGCGCCAGGGCGTCCTGGAGGATGCGGGTGACGATGCCGGAGATCACCACCGTCAGGTAGACCTGGTGGAAGGTGAAGCCGTAGAGATGCGGCCCGCCCTCGGCCCGCTCCGGCAGCGCGAACAGATCCCCTGGCGACACCGCCACGTCCTCGAACACCGTGGTCCCCGAGCCGGTGAGCTTCTGGCCGAAGCCGGTCCAGTCGTCGTCGAGGGTCACGCCCGGCGCCTTGGTCGAGACCAGGAACTGCACGGTCCGCCCGCTCGTCTCGTCCAAAGCCGAGGCGAAGAGGTGATCGGCGTAGAGGTTGCCCGTCGAGTAGATCTTGCGGCCTGAGACCCGGTAGCCGTTGCCGTCGCGCGTGAGCCGCGCGCCCGGCACCTGGTTGCGGCTGCCGGCCGGTCCTCCGCCGGCCTCGGAGACGGCGTTGCCGAACATCCGGCCCTCGCCCGCCAGCGCCAGGATGCGGGCCGAGAAGGGGGCGTCGGGCGTTTTGCGGTGCTGCTCGATAGCGAAGAAGTGGTTGCGGAAGACGTGGGCGATGTTGGGATCGGCGCTGGCGAGGTCGCGGGCGAGCGCGAACAATTCTGGCAGGCTCACGCCGGCGCCCCCCGCCTCGCGGGAGAGCCGCACCGCGCCGAAGCCGCGCGCCTTCAGCGCCGCCGTCTCGGCGACGATCGGGCGGCGCGCGACGTCGCGGGCGGCCGCGCCCTCGGCGAACCCTGAGAAGAGCGCGTCGAGGTCGAGGCGGCGCGTGATGGGGCTCCAGTCCGGCCGCGTGGCGGCGGCCGGATCGGGGGTCCGTCCCTGGATCATCGCGGAACTCCTATCGGCCGGTGCCGGTGCGGGGCAGGGGCGCGGCGTCGCGCGGGTCGAGGTAGGGATCGAGGCCGAGATGGTGGCGCAGGGTCCGGCCGGTATACTCGTCGCGGAACCGCCCTGCCTTGCGCAGCAGCGGCAGCACCGCGTCGACGATGTCCTCGAGCCCGCTCGTCTGGACGTCGATGTTGAGGTTGAACCCGTCGGCCGCGCCGCTATCGAGCCAGTGCAGGATGTCGGCGGCGATGACCTCCGGCGGGCCGACGATCATCCGGTGGCCACCGACGATGTTGCTGAGCGCGGCCTGGCGCACCGTCCAGCCGTGCTCGACCGCCTCGGCGAGGATCTGCTTGCGCGGCCAGCGCGAGGCGATCGGCACGCGCGGCTCCGCCGCCTCGATGAGCGCGTAGGGCAGGGGGGCGTCGAGGGGCAGGTCGTCGGGATCGAGGGCGAAGTGCCGGGCGAGCTCGGCCCGCAGGAACGCGATGTCGAGGCCGGCATCGAGATCGGCCTTGCGCCGCAGGGCCTCCGCTTCCGTGCTGCCGACGATCGGAAACAGGCCCGGCATGACGAGGAGCTGGTCGGGATCGCGGCCGTGGCTGCGGGCGAGCGCCTTCACGTCGGCGTAGAATTTCTTCGCGGGCCCGATCAGGCGCTGGCCGGTGAACAGGGCGTCGGCATACCGCGCCCCGAAGGCCTTGCTGTCCTCCGACTGGCCGGCCTGGAAGATCACCGGCCGCCCCTGCGGCCCGACCGGGGCCGACAACGCGCCGCGGGCGCTGAAGTGGCGACCCTCGATGGCGATGGGTCGAACCCGCGCCTTGTCCACGAAGACGTGACGGTCGCGGTCGGCGACGACCGCCTCCCGGGGCAGGGAATCCCACAGGCCGGTGACGATCTCGACGAACTCGGTGGCGCGCCGGTAGCGCTCGTCCTGGTCGAAGCCGTGCGGAAGCCCGTAGGCGGCGAGCGCCACCGGGGTCTGGCTGGTGATGATGTTCCAGGCCGCCCGGCCCTTGCTGATGTGGTCGAGCGAGGCGATCTGGCGGGCGACCGCGTAAGGATGGCCGAAGATCGTCGAGGTCGTGGCGACGAGGCCGATATGGCTGGTGGCCTGCGACAGGGCGGCGAGCAGCGTTACCGGGTCGAGGGCGCGCCAGGGCCGGTGCAAGGCCTCGTCGACGAGGCCGCCGGGCCCGTCGGCGAGGAAGAGCGCGTCGATCTTGCCCTTCTCCGCCACCCTGGCGATGCGCAGGAAGGCGTCGATGTCGGTGGACAACGAGGCCGGGTCCGAAAACGTCTTCCAGGCGGCGTCGTGGCGCCCGGAGGCGAGGACGTTGACGCCGAGGCGGACGGGTTTTGGAGAGGGCATGGGCGCGCTCCGGGCGGAGAAGGGGAGGAGTTGGGTCAGACCCGGACGGAATGGTCGGCGACCTTGACCCGCTTCGGCAGGATCGCCCGGTCGGCGAGCCAGTCGGCCGCCTTCTGGAAGCCGGCGAGGAAGACGGCGTCGTCGGCCTCGTAGAAGCGGTTCTGGCGCTTGAGCCCGGCGAGGTGGTCGCGCACCGCGTCGCCGTACTTGCCCTCCTTCTGGGCGATGGTCTCGGCCTCGACCGGGTTGTCGCTGATCCACCGTCCCTCGCGGCCATAGGCGTCGATCACCGCGCGCACGACGGCGGAATTCTTGGTGGTGAAGTCGCGCAAGCTGACGAGGGACGAGTAGTCGATCAGGAAATCGAGGTCGGTGCCCTCGAAGAAGATGTTTTTGGCGTCGTAGAGGTCGCGGGCGATGTCGACCGCGGGGGTCCACATCGACCAGGCATCGACCCGGCCCTGGCCGAAGGCCGGCGAGGCGTCCGGCGGGTTGAGGTACACGAACTCGACACTCTTGCGGTCGACGCCGTGCTTCTCGAGCGCCGCGACCAGCAGGAACTCGCCCAGCCCCGAGCGGTTCACCGCCACCTTCTTGCCGGCGAGGTCCTTGACCGAGTCGATGCCGGACTTCTTCTTGACGATGATCGCGGTCGAGCGCGGCGCGTAGACGTTGTAATTGGTGAAGACGAGGGGCGAGCCGGCGATGATGGCGGCGAGCGCCGGGGTGGTGCTGCCCCAGAAGCCGAAATCGGCGCTGCCGCCGACCACGGCCTGCAGCGAGGGCGCGTGGTTGGGAAACGGGCCGACCCATTTCACCGTGATGCCCTGGTCGGCAAGGCCCTTCTCGAACTCCCCGCGCTCGCGGGCGATCAGCGGCAGGCCGCCGCGTCCCCAGCCGAGGCGGACGGTGTCGGTGTTGCGGGTCCCGGGAGTGCCGGGGCCCTGCGCCCGGGCCGGGTCGAGGCCGAGGGTGGCGGCTCCGAGCGCCAGCCCGGCGCCCTGGATGAGCCGGCGCCGGTCGAGACCGGGAACGTCTGAGCGGGTCATGACGAGGACGTCCTGTATGTTCTGGGGATCAGGCGGCGCGGTCGTGGAGCGTGACGCCGAGTTCGCCGAGGAGCTTGCCGCGGAGGCGATCGGATCCGGCCTCGGTCTCGGCCGCGACGTCGTAGGAGGCGGCGATCCGGCCAGCCCGCATCACCAGGATGCGGTCGGCAATGGCGATGGCCTCGTCGACGTCGTGGGTGACGAGGAGGACGCCGGGACGGTGGCGGGCTACCAGGTCCTTGATCAGCGCGTGCATCTTGATGCGGGTCAGCGCGTCGAGGGCCGCGAAGGGCTCGTCGAGGAGCAGGAGCCGCGGCTCGCGCACGAGGGCGCGGGCGAGCGCCACCCGCTGGGACTGCCCGCCCGAGAGGTTGCGCGGCCAATCGTTCTCGCGACCGGCCAGCCCCACCTCGCGCAGGGCCGCGACCGCCTGGGGCTTCGCCTCCGGCGTCTCGATCCCGAGGGCGACATTCTGCCAGAGCGGGGCCCAGGGCAAAAGCCGGTGCTCCTGGAACACCACCGCCGGCTGGGCCGGGCCGTCGATCCGACCCCCGTCGACCGGGTCGAGGCCGGCGAGCGCCCGCAGCAACGTGGTCTTGCCGCAGCCGCTCTCGCCGAGCATGGCGACGAACTCGCCGGTCTCGATCCGCAGATCCAGGCCCTCGATGACGACCCGCTCGCCGTAGCGGCGGCGCAAGGCCCGGACGGTGACGGCGGCGCTCATCGGCGTTCCTCCCTGGCGTAGTTCGGGTGCCAGGCGAGCAGCCGGCGCTCCAGGGCCCGGGCGATCCCGTCGGCGATCACGCCGATCGCCGCATAGATGACGATGGTCAGCACGATGACGTTGGTCTGCAGGAACTCGCGCGCGTCCATCGCCAGGAAGCCGATGCCCTTCGTGGTGGCGATGGTCTCGGCGATGACGAGGGCCAGCCAGGCGACGGCGAGCGCGTAGCGCACGCCCGTCAGGATCGACGGCATCGCGCCGGGCAGGATGATCTTGGTGATGCGCCCGCGCAGGCTGAGCCCCGTGACCTTCGCGACCTCGAGAAGCTTCGGGTCGACCTGGCGGATGCCGAGCACGGTGTTGATGTAGATCGGGAAGAGTACGCCGAGCGAGACGAGGAAGATCTTGCCGGCCTCGTCGACGCCGAACCACACGATGACGAGCGGCAGCAGCGCGAGGAAGGGGATCGCCCGGATCATCTGGATCGAGCGGTCGAGCAGCGCCTCGGCGAGGCGCGAGAAGCCGACGATGAGGCCGAGCCCGAAGCCGATGCCGCCGCCGATGAGGAAGCCGGTCGCGGCGCGCAGCAGGCTGTAGCCGAGATGCACGAACAGCGAGCCGTCCTTGACGAGGGTCCAGGCGGTGGCGAGCACCGCGCTCGGGGCCGGCATGACCTGCTCGTTCATGCCGCCGAACCGGCACACGGCCTCCCAGGCCAGGGCGAACAGGAGGGGCGCGAGCCAGGACAGGACGAGCAGCTCGCGCGCGCTCCAGGACCGTGGGCCCCTTGCGAGGTGTCCTGCCCGATATCCGCTCGGCACGGTCCGAGGCGCCCGGGTGGACAAGTCGATTGCCATGGAACCTCGCTTCGCGCCTGCGCCCTCGGCGACCAGCGCGGCTTGCGGCCTGTCGGCCGCACCCGAACATGGCGTACTGGTAACTTAGTAGATCGATTTTGTAAACTAAAAGCGAGAGGAGAGGTCGGCCTTTGGCATCGTGGAGCGACGAGTTGCCGCCCGGCGAGCCCGCGACAGCTGGCCCGTTTGCGTCAGCGCCCCTCGCGATCGGGCCGGTGGTGGACGTACTCGATGACGCTGCCGTCGGGATGGCGGACATTGAACGCCCGGCCGGTGGGAACGTCGCGAATCGGCCAAAGGATCTCCGCGCCCTCGGCCAGGAACCTGGCGTAGTACGGCTCGGCGTCATCGACCAAAAGCGTTCCCGTCGTCTGCCGGAACGGGGCGAGGTCTTCGTTGGAGCCTTCGATGATCAGGAACGAGCCGACCATCGCGAGGTAGAGGCCGACTTGCGGAAACGGGAAGAAGGCATCGTGCGCGAGCCCCTGCAGCCGCTCGTAGTATGCGATCGTGGCCGGGAGGGATCCCGGCGAAACGAACACGCGTATCAAGGTCCGGGTCGGCCTGCCCCGCGTGTCGTTCACACGGCGATACATCGGGCTGCGGTAGAGATTCCCGGTCATGGCCGCACCTTTCGCTGTCGAGGATCGGCGATGGTCTCGCATCGCGCCCCGGAGCGTCGCCCGGTCGCCGCGCGAGCGACCGGGCGACGCGACGCCTCAGCGCCGCGGCAGGGTGTGCAGCGCCTTGAGGAACACGTCGACGTCCTCGCGGGTGTTGTAGAAGGCGAGCGAGGCCCGGATCGACTGGTCGACGCCGAAGCGGCGCAATGCCGGCAGGGCGCAATGGTGGCCCGAGCGCACCGCGATGCCGTGCCGGTCGAGATGGTGGGCGACCGTCTCGTTCTCGTACCCGTCGATCACGAACGACATCACGCTCGCCTTCTCCCGCGCCGTTCCGATCAGGCGCAGGCCCTTCACCTCGGACAACCCCTCCTGGGCATAGTCCAGCAGGTCGTGCTCGTAGGCGGCGATGCCCGGAAGGCCGACGCCTTCCAGGTAGTCGAGGGCGGCCCCGAGCCCCACGGCGCCGGCGATGTCCGGGGTGCCGGCCTCGAATTTTTCCGGCGCGCCCTTGTAGACGGTCCGCGTGAAGGTGACGTCCTCGATCATGTGGCCGCCGCCCTGCCACGGCGGCATCGCTTCCAGCAGGTGGCTCTTGCCGTAGAGCGCGCCGATGCCGGTCGGCCCGAACACCTTGTGGCCGGAGAAGACCAGGAAATCGGCGTCGAGCGCCTGCACGTCGATGGGGATGTGCGGAGTCGATTGCGCGGCATCGACCAGCACCGGCACGCCGTAGGCATGGGCGAGCGCGATGATCTCAGCGATCGGGTTCACCGTGCCGAGCGCGTTGGCGACGTGGGTCACCGAGACGATCTTCGTGCGGCCCGAGAGAAGGGCGGCGTATTGCTCGAAGATGATCTCGCCGCGGTCGTTGACCGGGATCACCCGGATCGTCGCCCCGGTGGCTTGCGCCAGCAACTGCCAGGGCACGATGTTGGCGTGGTGCTCGATCGTCGAGACGATGATCTCGTCGCCCGGGCCGATATGGGCCCGGCCATACGAGTTGGCGACGAGGTTGATGCCCTCGGTGGTGCCGCGCAGGAAGACGATGTCGTCCTTGCTCGGCGCGTTGAGGAAGCGGCGGGTTTTTTCGCGGCCGCCCTCGAACAGGTCGGTGGCGCGGGCCGCCAGCGTGTGGGCGGCCCGGTGGATGTTCGAGTTGTGGCGGCCGTAGAACTCGGATGTCGCGTCGATGACGCTCTGCGGCTTGTGGGTGGTGGCGGCGTTGTCGAGCCAGACCAGCCGGTGGCCGTTGACGCTCTGGTGCAGGGCCGGAAAATCCCGGCGCACGCGCTCGACGTCGAAGGGCGCCGCAACCGGGCTCGAACCGAGGGCGAGCGCCCGCGGGGCCGGGCCGTCGTGCCGCGACGGCTCGACCCGCGGCCGGGCCGCTGGCTTGCCGCCGCGCGCCGGGGCTGGGTTCAGGAAGTAATAATCGGACTCCGCCGAGGGGGTGGACGGCACCACGGTCCCGCCGGCCCGCACCGGATCCGCCGAAAACAGCGCCGGCGCCACCGCCTGCGCGAAGGCGGTGGCGCGCGGATGGTCGGCGGCGATCTGCCGGTAGAGGTCGGTGCCGCCGGGCAGGCCGGCGGCGACCTCGGCGAGGCTCGGCACCGCGTATTCCGGCAGGCTTTTGGGGCGCAGCGGGTCGCTCAGCGGATGCACCGGCGCGATGGCGCCGAGATCGAGGACGTTCGCGCTGGCAGGGCCTGAATTGGCGCCGAGCGGCTTGGCGACTGACGGACCGCTCACGCCCGGCAGGCCGACCGGCGGCGCCCCGAAGGAGCGGGCGCCGAGGGCCGAGAGGCCGGGCTCGATGCCCGACGGGGTGGCCCCGGCCGAAGCCGGAGCGGAGGGGAACGCGTCGAGCGCCTGCGGGACCTGAGGTCCCGCCGGCAAAGCCGGCGCGACGGGGGCGCTGGCGGCCTGACCCTGCCCGTAGATCTCGCGGGCGAGGCGCCCGACGAGATCCGCATGGGCGAGCTCGGCCGGCGTCCCGGAGGGGAAGCCGACCTCAGGCGTAGTCATGGTAGTTGCCGAGCAGCACGTTATCGAGACGGGCGATCGCGTCCTCGACCAGCACCGCGGCCGAGAAGTAGCGGGTCACGAGGTGCGAGGCGATCGAGTGGTCGTTGGTGCCCATGTAGCGCACCGACAGGCCGGGCTCGATCTCGCCGGTCACGCCCGACTTGTGCAGGCCGACCACGCCCTGCTCGCCCTCGCCGACGCGGAGCAGCAGGATCGACGTGGTCTGGGCCCCGGTCACCGGGTCGATGTCGATCGGCAGCTTGTCGCTGGGGACGAGCGGCACGCCGCGCCAGGTGATGAACGGCGCGCCGAACAGGTGGACCACCACCGGCGGCACGCCGCGCCGGGTCGCCTCCCGGCCGAAGGCCGCGATGGCGCGGGGATGGGCGACGAAGAAGGCGGGCTTCTTCCACACCAGGGTCAGCAGCTCGTCGAGGTCGTCCGGGGTCGGCGGGCCGCCGCGGGTCGGGATGCGCTGGCGCGGCGCCACCTCGTGGAGCAGGCCGAACTGCGAGTTGTTCAGCAGTTCCCACTCCTCGCGCTCCTTCACGGCATCGACCGTGAGGCGGATCTGCTCGCGCAGCTGATCGATCTCGTTGGAGTAGAGGTCGGTGACGCGGGTATGGGTGTTGAGGATCGTCTGGATCGTCGAGAGGTGGTACTCGCGCGGATCGATCTCGTAATCGACGAAGGTGGTCGGCAGGCGCGGTTCGCCGGCATGGACCGCCAGCAATTCGATACCCTGCTCGCCGTGGGAATTGGTGTGGCCCTTCAGCCGGTCGCGCTCCTCGCGGTGCTGGGCGATGCGCGAGGCGATCGCCTCGTCCTCGATCGCCGCGCGGTCGAGGGTGAGCAGGGTCACCGCCGAGAGCGCCTTGACGGCCGGGGCGGGGCCGGGCTCGCCGACGAGGTCGCCGTCGCCGAAATGGTCGCCGCGGGTGGCGAGCCCCTGGCGCAGGCGGCCCTTGTAGGGGCCCGACAGGGTCAGCTCGACGGTGCCGTCGGCGACCACGACGAGGCTGCGCCCGGTCGAGCCCTCCTCGGCGATGACCTCGCCGGCCTGGTGGCGGCTCTGCGTGAACTTGCCCGCCAAAGCCGCCAGTTCGGCGTCCCCGAGACGGCTGAACAGCGGCACGGCGCGCAGGGATCCGGCCTTGACCGAACGGGTGTCGCCCTCGGTCGCGAGGTCGATGCGGCCGGCCTTCGCCAGCACGACGGCGCGGCGGTTGACCCGGTAGACGCCGCCGGCGACGTCGACGAAGGGCAGGAGCCGCAGCAGGAAGCGCGGCGTGTTGGCCGCATTCTGGACCGAGGTGACGGTCGCGGTGGCAAGGTTGCGTGCGGCTGAGGCGCTGACGCTCAAACCCGGTCCGCTCATCGTGTTTCGTCTCCGTGTTGCCGTAGGACCTGATCGCGGCCCGGCATTGCGCACAGAGAGACGCCGGCAATCATCGCCACCCTCACAGGACGGCAAGTCGTAGCAAGACATCGTCGGTCGACGGTCTTGCCCGGCGCAGCATCTCTACATCAGCGAGCGCGGCGGTCACTGAGGAGTGCCAAACCGTTCTGCCGTCTCGCTGACGTAGCGATACCGGTTGTCGGGCGCGGGGGTCAATAGAATATTTTTCTGTTTATCTATGTACAAATGTATTCAGATTTTCCTATCGTAATCTAAAAAATAAAAATAATCTCCTTTTTGCAAAGGATGGAGAATCTAATTCTAGACGATCGTGGTCTTGCCGCGCCCGCGCGACGAACCGTCTCCGGAACAGACTTCTCGACGCCGGTCAGATCCCGTCGCCGAAGAACTGATCCATGGTCAGGGCCGGCTCCTCGTTGCGTGGGATGCGCGAGACCACCCGGGCCGGCACGCCCGCCACGGTGGTGTGGGGCGGAACCTCGTGGAGCACCACCGCCGCGGCCGCGACCTTGGCGCCTTCCCCGACCCGGATATTGCCGAGCACCTTGGCGCCGACGCTGAGCAGCACCCCGCGTTCGATCTTGGGGTGCCGGTCGCCGCTCTCCTTGCCATTGCCGCCGAGCGTCACCGCTTGCAGGATCGACACGTCGTCGGCGATCACCGTGGTCTCGCCGATGACGACCCCGGTGGCGTGGTCGATGAACACGCCCGAGCCGATCCGGGCCGCCGGGTGGATGTCGCAGCCGAACACCTCCGAGATCCGGCTCTGGACGTGGAGGGCCAGCGTCATCCGGCCCTGGTGCCACAGCCAGTGCGCCACCCTGTAGCCTTCGAGGGCGGCCAGCCCCTTGTAGAACAGGAACGGGTCGAGATAGCGCCGGCAGGTCGGGTCGCGCTCGCGGATCGCGATCAGGTCGCGCACCGCGTGGGCGCCGGCCTGCGGGTCGGCTTCGAAGGCGGCGAGGCACAGGTCGCGCATCGCCAGCCGGGCGAGGTCGCCGTCCCCGAGCCGGTGGGCGAGGCGGTAGGCCAGCGCCTGGGCGAGACCCCGCTGGTCGAGGATCGTCGCCTGGATGATCCCGGCATAGAGCGGCTCCTCGATCAGGGCCGCCTCCGCCTCGGCGCGCAGCTCGGCCCAGAGGTCGGCCTCCGTCGTGCTGTGGCTCGTCACCCGCAAGGGAGTGGGACGGAACGCGGAGGCGCTCGCCCGCAGGGCGGGCGGCAGGACCGAATCCATGTCGAGGGGAACCTCCGTGACAGACGATTACTGCACGCGCCGGAAGAGGTCCGGCAGGTAGCGCCGAAGGGTCTCGTGGCCGTCGAACGCGACGTCGATGGTCGGCGTGCGGCCGTTCTGGCCGTGGATGCCGACGACCCGCCCCTTGGCGTTGCGCCAGATCCCCAACGCATCCGCGAGGTCGAGCCGGTCGAACACCACCTCGTCGCCCCGGGCCATCGTCGCTGAAGCCATGGCGTGATCCTCCGATGGGTCTTGCAAAGAGGCCTGCCGTGCGCCGCGGGCCACCGGGTGGGAAGAACCTCCCTCGTTTCCGGCCAGGCCGGAGAAGGCCATGATCGCGAACGGCGCAGACAAGAGCATTTGCTTCGCTAAGCTGTTGATTTCAATTGATATTCTACGAAAATACCGTGGGCCGCAAGCCTTGTTCAGCTGTTTTCCCTCCGCGACGGCAGGCGTGCTGCCGCCGGAGGTCCGGCAGCGCCGTCGTCCCGACCCCGGATCCCCTGATGAGCAGTTTCGCCTCCGCCTTCGCCGGCGGGCTCCAGATCGGCCTCTCGGCCGCCCTGTTCCTCCTCCTCGACGGCCGCATCGCCGGGATCAGCGGTCTCGTCGCCGGTCTCGCCCGGCCGGCCGGTGAGGGGCCTGCTGGAGAAGCCTGGCGCACCGGATGCGCCTTCCTCGCCGGCCTCGTCCTCGGCCCGCCGGTCTTCGCGCTGCTCGCTGGTGGCTGGCCGGTGATGTGGATCGAGGCGAGCCTGCCGGTGCTGGCGTTCGCGGGGCTGCTCGTCGGCTTCGGTACGCGGCTCGGCTCGGGCTGCACCTCCGGCCACGGGGTCTGCGGCCTCGCCCGCCTGTCGCCGCGCTCGGCCGTGGCGGTCGCGGTGTTCCTGGGAAGCGGGATGCTGACGGTCGCCCTCGGGCGGGTGCTGGCGTGATGCCGATGTTGCGCCTCGCCGCCGCCCTTCTGTCCGGCCTGCTGTCCGGGATCGGGCTCGCCTTGTCCGGCCTGCTCGATCCCGCCCGGGTGCGGGGCTTCCTCGACGTGACCGGCGCCTGGGATCCGACCCTCGCCTTCGTGCTCGCCGGGGCCGTCACGGCCTCGAGCCTCGGCACCGCGCTGGCGCGGCGCCTGCGCGGGCCGTTCCTGGCAGACGCGTTCGACTGGCCGACCCGGACCCGGATCGACCGGCCCCTCGTCCTCGGCGCCGCCCTGTTCGGCATCGGCTGGGGCCTGTCGGGCTTCTGTCCCGGGCCGGCGGTGGCGGCGCTCTCCACCGGGTTAAGGCCGGTCATCGTGTTCGTCGCCGCGATGCTCGTCGGGATGGCGGCGCACGGCGCCCTGCGCCGCGGGCTGCCGTCCCGGTAGCCCCTTACGGCGCGAGCCAGGTTTCCGAGAAGTCGCCAGCGGCGAGATCGATGCCGTTGAACAGGCGCCGCACCCGGGCGTTCTGCACCGCGACGGTCGGGATCGTGACCAGAGCCACGGCCGGCAGGTCGGCACCGACGATGACCTGGATTTGCCGGAAGATCTCGCGCCGGCGCGTCTCGTCGACCTCCGTCGCCGCCTGGCGGAAGAGGTCGTCGACCGCCGGATTGTTGTAATGGGCTGCGTTCAGGTAGGGCAGGGGGCGCTTGATCCCGTCCGACCAGTAGAGCCGCTGCACGCCGACGGTCGGATCGAACAGGCGGCTGATGCCGTTGAGGTTGAAGTCGAAATCGCGCTCGGTATAGACGCGGCGGATGAAGGTGGCGAGGTCGCCGTCAACGATCTCGACCTTGACGCCGACGCGCGAGAATGCGCCGCGCAGGTACTCGGCGGTCTTCCTGAAGGTCGGCCCGGGCAGGAAGGTGAGCCGGAGCGCGAAGCGCGTGCCGTCCGGCCCGCGCGGCAATCCGGCCTCGTCGAGCAGGCGGTTCGCCCGGGCGAGATCGAAGGGATAGGCGAACGGCGCCTCGTCGTTATAGGCCTTGAGCGCCGCCGGGATCGTCGAGCCGGCGGCCTCGGCGTGGCCGTAGAAGATCGTGCCGGTGATGATCCGGCGGTCGATGGAAGCGGCGAGGGCGTGGCGGACCTCCCGGCGTGCCAGGACCGGCCGGTCGAGGTTGAATTCCAGCACCTGCGCGTTGTTGAGGTAGTCGTCGGAGGCCGTCGTCACCGTAAGACGCGGGTTCGCCCGCAGCCGCTCCAGCTCCGGCAGCGCCACGCTGTAGCTGACATCGGCCTCGCCGGCCTCCAGCGCCGTCGAGACCGCCATCGTGTCGGCGACGAAGCGGACAACGATCCGGTCGAGGAAGGGCCGGCCGGGCTGCCAGTAATCCGGGTTGCGGCGAAGGACGACGTGGCTGCCCCGCGCCCACTCGACGAAGATGTAGGGCCCGGTCCCGATCGGGGCGCTGCCGTTCGGGCTGTCACCGTAGGCCTCGCCCGGATAGGCGTGGGCCGGCACGATCGGCGACTCGGCCGCGGTGAGCGCCTTGAGGAGATACGGGGTCGGCTTCGACAGGATGAGAATCGCCGTCAGCGGGTCCGGGGTCTCGACCTCGACGAGGTTCGCGAAGGTGATGCGTCCGCGCGGACCGATCTTCTTCAGGGCCAGGAGCGAAAAGCGCACGTCGGCGGCGGTGAACGGCTTGCCGTCGTGCCACCGGACGTTCGGGCGTAAGGAGAAGCGGTAGCGCAGGCCGTCCTCGCTGATGCTCCAGGCGGTCGCCAGCAGCGGCTGCGGAGCGAAGTTCGCGTCGAAGCGGAGCAGGCCCTCGGTGACCTTCGTGCTGAGGTTGCGGGTGCGGGTGTTCGAGTCGGTGAGCGGCACGAGGGTGGTCGGCTCGCCGACCTCGACGAGCGTCAGCGTGCCGCCCCGCCGCGGCTCCGCCTCTTCTGCGCGGGGAAGACGGGCGCCGAGCGGCAGGAGCAGCGTCGAGGACAGGAGGGCGAGGGCTTGGCGGCGATCGGGCATGGGTGGCCTGGAGCTTGAGGAGAGCGGGAGGCCGTGCGCTCGGCCGGTGCGGGGCTGGCCGTGGCGGCCCCGGCGCATCGGGCTCGGGCGCGGCCCGGGATCGGCATGCTCGGCTTCGGTGCGGCCTGAAGTCAACGAGAATGTTCTTTTTGAAGAACACGCCAGCGGGAGACGGACTCCCTCTCCCGATCATCGACGCGGCGTATTTCTTTCAATTTCTGCCCCCGGATGACTTTCTTGACCGTGTGATCTTGTCCCGTGACCCGCTTTCCGCGACAAGCTCCACTCCATGGCCCACGGCCAATTGTTCTTTATGAAGAACGAAACGCCCGCGTTGCGCAGGCTCGGAAGGTCGGCCGCGGCGCTCTTCGGACATCTTCCACCGGACGGAACCATGCTCGCCTTTGCCAGACGCACCCTGCTCGCTGCCGCGGCTCTCTCGCTCCTCTCCGGCGCCGCTCTCGCCGCGCCGTTGCGGATCGTCGCCTCCCCGGTGCCGCATGCCGAAATCCTGCGCTTCGTGAAGGAGAAGCTCGCCCCCGATCTCGACATCAAGATCATCGAGATCTCCGGCGACATCCGGCCGAACTCCCTGATCCTCAACGGCGACGCCGACGCGAACTTCTTCCAGCACGCGCCCTATCTGCGCACCGAGGAGGCCCAGCTCGGCACGACCTTCGCGGTGACCGCCGCCACCCATATCGAGCCGCTCGGGATCTACTCGCGCAAGGTGAAGAGCCTCGCCGACGTGCCGGCCGGCGCCACCGTGGCCCTGCCCAACAACGTGACGAATCTCAGCCGCGCCCTGAACCTGCTGCAGGCAAACGGCCTGATCACCCTGAAAGCCGGCCTCAAGGACGGCCAGCTCGCGACGTCGTCGGACATCGCCGACAACCCGAAGCGGATCGCCCTCGTGCAGGTCGCCCCGGCCCAGTTGCCGCGCTCCATCGACGACGTGACGCTCGCGGTCATCAACGGCAACTACGCGCTCGAGGCCGGCCTGACCCCGGCGAAGGACGCGCTGGCGCTCGAGAAGGCCGAGAACAACCCCTATGCCAACATCTTCGTCACCACGCAGGCCCTGGCGAAGGACCCGCGGGTGCAGCGCCTCTCGGTGCTCCTCGCCTCGCCCGAGGTCGCGACATTCATCCGCGCGAAGTACCGCGGCTCCGTCGTGCCGGTTCACGGCGGCTGAACGGCTCCGCCCTCCGCGCCGCGAGAGGACCCACGCTGATCCATCGACGACCGCGCGGCCGGCCTGGCAGGGCGGGGGCTGGACCGGGCACAGCCAAGCCGAGGAGGGATCCCCGGCCCTTTGCTCGGGGTACCTCGTTCGCGACGGCCGGGGCGGCAGCACGCCTCCCGCCAAGATGGCCGGCGTCGGGCGCGAGAGCCGTTCAGGCAGCGCCGGCCGGACATTTCTTCTCGCCCGTCCCACCTTGAGCGAAGAGATCTCTCCGCAATCTTGTTCTTTAAAAAGAACAATCTTGTTGACCGCGCAACTGTTTGCACAGATCTTTCAGGCGCAAATCAGACCTCGGCCGTTTGAAGTGACGAACGCTTCGGACCGCCCGGATGATCGGGAGCACGGACATGTCGAGGCGTCGTTTTCTCATCGGGGCCGCCCTCTCGCTGAGCCTCTTCGCGCTCGCGGGCCCCACCGCGGCGCAGACGCCCCGGCGCGGCGGCACGCTCACCGCCATCGTCCAGCCCGAGCCGGTGACGCTGACCTCGGCGATCAACACCGCGGCGCCGACCGGCTTCATCAGCGGCAACGTCTTCGACGGCCTCGTCGACTACGACCTCGACCTCAAGCCGCGGCCGGCGCTCGCCGAGAGCTGGGAGGTCGCGCCGGACGCACTCTCGATCACGTTCCATCTGCGCCGCGGCGTGAAGTGGCACGACGGCCAGCCCTTCACGGCAGCCGATGTGAAGTGGACGCTCGAGAACGTCTGGAAGACGATCCACCCGCGCAACCAGGCCACCTTCGGGCGCGTGCGGGCGGTCGAGACCCCGGACGACCACACGGTGATCCTGCGCCTGTCCGAGCCGTCCCTCGCCATCCTGAGCTCGCTGAACTCCAACGGGGCACAGGTGCTGCCCAAGCACCTCTACGAGGGCACCGACGTGCTCTCGAATCCTTACAACAACAAGCCGGTCGGCACCGGCGCCTTCGTGTTCAAGGAGTAGAGCCGCGGCAACCACATCGTGCTCACGCGCAATCCCGATTACTGGGACAAGGACAAGCCGTACCTCGATCGTATCGTGTTCCGGGTGATTCCGGACGCAGCCGCCCGCGCCGCCGCCCTGGAGAAGGGCGAGGTTCAGTATGCCGCCTTCAGCCCTGTGCCGCTGAAGGATGCCGAGCGGCTCCGCAAGCTGCCGACCCTCGCCCTCGAGACCCGCGGCTACGAGTGGCTCTCGCCCTGGCTGTTCTTCGACCTCAACGTCGACGAGCCCCACCTCAAGGACGTGCGGGTGCGCCGCGCCATCGCGCACGCCATCGACCGGCGGGCGATCGCCAACATCGTCTGGTACGGCTTCGGCAAGCCGGCGATCAGCCCGGTCCCCTCGACGCTCGCCACCTTCCACGACGACAGCGTGCCGCAATACCCGTTCGACGTGAAGCGCGCCGAGGCGCTGCTCGACGAGGCCGGGTTCAAGCGTGGGCCGGACGGCATCCGCTTCTCGCTCACCCACGACTTCATCCCCTACGGCGACGACTTCAAGCGGACGGGCGAGTACCTGAAGCAGGCGTTGAAGCGCGTCGGCATCGACGTGACCATCCGCAGCCAGGACACCGCGGCCTTCACGAGGCGCGTCTACGGCGACCGCGACTTCGACATCGCGAGCGCGTGGTTCGCCGCCTTCTCCGACCCGCAGGTCGGGGTGACGCGCGCCTACTGGTCGGGCTGGATCGGCAAGAACACGCCCTGGACCAACGGCTCGGGCTACCGCAACCCGGAGATCGACGGGCTGATCGCCAAGGCCCAGGGCGAGCCGGACCCGGCCGCTCGGGTCGCGATCTTCAAGCAGTTCCAGCAGATCGTGCAGCGCGACCTGCCGTCGATCCCGCTGATCGAGCTGCGCTTCTTCTCGCTCCACGCGGCCAACCTGAAGGATGTGGTCACCCGCGGCGACCAGATCTACGGCTCGTTGAAGAACGCCTGGTTCGACACGGAAACCAGCGCCCGCGGCACCGACCCCAAGAGCAACTAGGCCGATGGCGCGCGCGACGACGGGGCGACGGTTCTGGGCGCGACGGCTCGCCCAGATGGCGCTGGTGGTCCTCGGCATCGGGACCGTGAACTTCTTCCTCCTGCACCTCGCGCCGGGCGATGCGGCGCAGGTGCTCGCGGGCGAATCCGGCTCGGCGACCCCTGAATACCTCGCCGCCCTGCGCCATCAGTTCGGCCTCGACCAGCCGCTGCCGGTGCAGTTCGGCCATTACCTCCTGCGGCTCGGCACTTTCGATCTCGGTTTCTCGCACCGCCAGGGCCTGCCGGTGGCGGTGCTGATCCTCGACCGGCTGCCCGCGACCCTGCTTTTGATGGTGGCCAGCATCGGGCTCGCGGTCCTGGTCGGGGGAGCGCTGGGCTTCCTCGCGGCGCGCCGCGCCGGCGGTGTCGCGGACGCGCTGATCTCGAGCGTCGCCCTGCTGTTCTACGCCACGCCGGTCTTCTGGGTCGGCCTGATGCTGACCGTGGTGTTCGCGGTCCGGCTCGACTGGTTCCCGGTCGGCGGCATGCGGAGCGTCGAGGCGAGCCCGTCCGCGCTCGCCACCCTCCTCGACGTCGCCCACCACCTCGTCCTGCCGGCGACGACGCTGGGCCTGTTCTACATGGCGACCTATACCCGCCTGATGCGGGCGAGCGTCCTCGACGTGCAGGACCGCGACTTCGTCCGCACGGCGCGCGCCAAGGGCCTGCGCTCGGGCCGCATCGCGCGCCGCCACGTCCTGCGCAACGCGACGCTGCCCGTCGTCACCACAATCGGCGTCCAGGTCGGCTCGATCCTCGGCGGCGCAGTCCTCGTCGAGACCGTTTTTTCCTGGCCCGGGCTCGGCCGGCTGGCCTTCGAGGCGCTGTTTCAGCGCGACCTCAACCTCCTGCTCGGGATCCTCTTCTTGTCCTCGATCCTCGTCAGCTTGGCCAACCTCGCGGTCGACCTCGCCTATGCGAGGCTCGATCCGCGCATCGGGCTCCAGGGATGAGCGGTTCGTTCAGTTCCGCGCGGGTCCCGCTCGGCTTGCGGATCCTGCGGCGCCCGTCGGGAGCAGTCGGATCGGTTGTCCTCGCCCTCGTCGGCCTCGCAGCCTTATCTGCCGAGATCGTCCGCCCCGGCGATCCCCTCGACATGGTGGCGGCGCCGTTCCTGTGGCCCGGCACCGAATCGAGCTATCCCCTCGGCACCGACATGCTCGGGCGCGACCTCGCGGCGGGCCTCCTCTACGGCGCCCGCGTCTCGCTCCTGATCGGGGTCGTCGCGACGGCGATCACGCTCGGCATCGGCGTCGGCGCCGGGGCGCTGGCGGGCTTCTATCGCGGCCGGCTCGACCAGGCCTTGATGCGCACGACCGAACTGTTCCAGACCATCCCGCCGTTCCTGTTCGCCCTTGCGATCGTCGCGGTGCTCCAGCCCTCGCTCACGACGATCACCTTCGCCATCGGGGTGACCGCCTGGCCGAGCCTCGCGCGGATCGTGCGGGCCGAGGTGCTGGCCTTGCGCGACGGCGAGATGGTGCAGGCCGCGATCGCGCTCGGCGCCGGCGACGCGCGCATCCTCCTCCTTCACATCCTGCCGAACGTGCTCGGCCCGGTCCTCGTCTCCGCCTCGATCCTCGTCGCGACCGCGATCCTCACCGAATCGAGCCTCGCCTTCCTGGGCCTCGGCGACCCCAACGTGGTGAGCTGGGGCGGCATGGTCGGGGCGGGCCGCGAGGTCTTGCGCACCGACTGGTACGTCGCGGCGCTCCCGGGCCTCGCCATCGTGGCGGTGGTGCTCGGCCTCAACCTTCTCGGCGATGCCCTTGCCGACGCCCTCGACCCTCGCCGGACCCGCCGCTGATGGATCCCGTCCTCGACGTCGACGGCCTGTCCGTCTCCTTCCCGGGCCCGAGGGGCACGCGCCTGCCCGCGGTGGAGGATCTCGGCTTCGCGGTGCGGCCCGGCGAGACGCTGGCCATCGTCGGTGAATCCGGCTGCGGCAAGTCCGCGACGGCGCTCGCGCTCCTCGGGCTGCTGCCGGCCAACGCCGCCGCGACCGCCCGCCGGCTGCGCATCGCCGGCACCGAGCTGTCGAGCGCCGATCCGCGGTCATCGCCGGAGATCTGGCGGCGCCAGCGGGGCGGCCGCATCGCGATGATCTTCCAGGAGCCCCTGACCGCGCTCAACCCGGTGCTCACGATCGGCGAGCAGGTCGCCGAGGCGGTGCGGGCGCACGAGCTGGTCTCCTGGCGAACCGCCCGCGGACGGGCCCTCGATCTCCTGCGCCGCGTGCGGCTGCCGTCGCCCGAGCGGTGCCTCGAGGCCTATCCGCACCAGCTCTCGGGCGGCATGCGCCAGCGGGTGGTGATCGCGATGGCGCTCGCCTGCCGGCCGGCAGTCCTGGTGGCCGACGAGCCGACCACGGCCCTCGACGTCACCGTCCAGGCGCGGGTGCTCGACCTGATCGGCGAGATCCAGCGCGAGACCCGCGCGGCGCTCGTCCTGATCACCCACGACCTCGGCGTCGTCGCCGACCGCGCCGACCGGGTGCTGGTGATGTATGCCGGCCGCGCCGTCGAGACGCGTCACGCCCGGGACCTCTTCGCCGCCCCGGCCCACCCCTACACACGCGCGCTCCTCGCGGCGCGCCCGCGTCCGGGCTGGACCGGGCCGCGCCCCCGCCTCGCCGAGATTCCGGGCCGGGTCCCGGGTCTCGCCGAGCGCGGCGCGGCGGGCTGCCGCTTCGCGCCCCGCTGCGCGAGCGTCCTGCCCGATTGCCATACCCTGCGCCCGGGCCCGAGGCCGGTGGCCGGCGGCGAAGCCGCTTGCCACCGCGTGGCCGAGACGACCGAGCCGGAGGAGCCCGCCCGTGCCGCCTGCGCCTGACCCGACGCTCTGCGACACCATTCTGGAGGTGCACGACCTCAGCGTCGACTACGCGTCGCCGCACGGGCGGATGCGGGCCGTCGACCGCGTCTCGCTGTCGATCCGCCGCGGCGAGACGCTCGGCCTCGTCGGCGAATCGGGCTGCGGGAAATCGACCCTCGGGCGGGCGATCCTGCGCCTCGTCGAGCTCTCCGCCGGCACGATCCGTCTCGCCGGGACCGACGTGACCGGGCTCTCGCGCGCCGCCCTGCGGCCGCTGCGCCGGAGCGCCCAGATGGTGTTCCAGGATCCCCTGGCGTCGCTCGATCCACGCTGGACGGTCGGTCGGCTCGTCGCCGAGCCTCTGGTCATCCATGGGCTCGGCAGCCGGCCCGAGCGGCAGGCCCGGGTGCGGGACCTCCTCGACCGGGTCGGCCTGCCGGCCGAGGCCGTCGGGCGCTTCCCGCACGAGATGTCGGGCGGCCAGCGCCAGCGGGTCGGCATCGCCCGGGCGCTGGCGCTGGCGCCGCAACTCCTCATCCTCGACGAGGCGGTCTCGGCCCTCGACGTCTCGGTCCAGGCACAGGTGCTCAACGTGCTGGCCGACCTCCAGGCGGAGCTGGGCCTCGCCTACCTGTTCATCAGCCACGATCTCGCGGTGGTCGACCACGTCGCCGATCGGGTCGCCGTGATGCTCGGCGGACGCCTGGTCGAGACCGGGCCGCGGGCGCGGCTCGCCGGGAACCCGCTCCATCCCTACACGCAGGAGCTCCTCGGCGCGGTGCCCGGCCATCGCGATCATTCGCGCGGCCGGCAGGAGGCGCGCGAGGCGGGCGACGACGAGGTGAGACCGGGCGGGGAGGGGGGATGCCCATTCGTGCCCCGCTGCACCCTGGCGACCGGGCAATGCCGCGCCGAGGCTCCGCCTTTGCGCGCCGCCGGCAGCGGGAGCCTCGCGTGCCACCACGTCGCTCTCGCGGCGTGATCCGGGGCGCACCGCGGCCATGCTGACGATGCGGCCGCGTCTGGGGAAAGCGAATACCCGGAACGACGGCGCCTCGAAAATATCACCTCCGTATTCCGCCCTATGGAGCAATATAAATCTATCGACTTGCGCCTTTTTCGATTTTATTATGGCTATAAAGCGAGCCTGCGCCAGTCTTGTTCGAGAAGAGGAATGACTGCGATGAGCCTGTGGTCGCGCCAGACTTTCGGACAGGTCGACACATCTTCAGGCAGAAGCGTCGGCGGGCTCAAGCCCGGCGATGCTGCCCGGCAACCCGCCGCCGGCGACCGGAGCAGCGCCCGGCGGGGAGACGGGGCGACCGACGACGACCGGCAGCGGTCGCAACGGCTGGCAGCCGCCAAGCAGTTCGACCTCGACGGCCAGATCGGCTGAGCCCGTCCCGACCCTCTCCCTCGACGGAAATTGAGGACCACCTGCGCGGCCCACCCTTCCGGTGAAGCAGGCTTGGTCCGGCGCCGGCGCCCGGTCTCCCGGAAGATCCGTGGTGCGAGGCGTCCGGGCCGGATGACGGCTGCCATGACCCCTCACTCTTGGAAGACCAGGACGACATGACGCTCACCAGACGCTCCTTCGCCACTGGAACGGCTGCGACCCTCGCGGCGCTCGCGACGGGGAGCCCGGCCCGGGCCGACCGCGTCCTGCGCGTCGGCTACCAGAAATACGGCACGATGCTGCTGCTCAAGGCCCGCGGCAGCCTGGACACGGCGCTCAAGCCCCTCGGCTTCCGGGCCGAGTGGCGGGAATTCCCGGGCGGGCCACAGCTCCTGGAGGCACTGAACGCCAAGGCCGTCGACATCGGCGTCGTCGGCGAGACGCCGCCGATCTTCGCCCAAGGCGCCGGCGCGCCCCTGGTCTACCTCGCCCACGAGCCGCCCGCCCCGAAGAGCGAGGCGATCGTCGTGCGCAAGGACAGCCCGATCCGTTCCGTCGCCGACCTGAAGGGGAAGAAGGTCGCGCTCAACAAGGGCTCGAACGTCCATTACCTGCTCGTGCGCGCCCTGGAGGAGGCCGGTCTCGCCTATACGGACATCCAGCCCGTCTTCCTCGCTCCCGCCGACGGACGCGCGGCGTTCGACGGCGGATCGGTCGATGCCTGGGTGATCTGGGACCCGTTCCTGGCCGCCGTCGAGGTGTCGAGCGGCGCCCGCATCCTTCAGGACGCGACGGGGCTCGCGGCCAACCATCAGTTCTACGTCGGCGAGCGCTCCTTCACCGAGTCGCAGCCGCAGGCCATCGACGCGGTGCTGGCAGCCATTGCCGTCGTCGACCGCGAGACCAACGGGGTCCAAGATCAACAGGCCAGTGCGGCGGCGGCGCGCGAGCTGAGCCCGGCGGTCGGCATGCCGGTGCCGATCCTCGCCAAGGCGCTCGCCCGCCAGAGCTGGGGCGTCGCCCCGCTCGGCCCCGAGGTGATCGCCGGGCAGCAGCACATCGCCGACACGTTCCTGCGCCTCGGCCTGCTGCCGCGGCCGATCCAAGTGGCGGACGCCGTCCGGCAGGCGCGTTCCTGAGGCGAAGCGCCGTCCACGCCTTTCCTCAGGCGTGGCGGTGCCATGAGGCCGGGTGGGTCGTCTCGACCCGGTCGCGCCCGAACAGCTTTCGCCGCAGCGGGCCGTCGCGATAGGCTGTCTGATAGCGCCCGCGCCGCTGCAGTTCGGGGACGACGAACTCGACGATGTCGGCGAAGGTCTCGTGCGCGACCACGTAGGCGAGATTGAACCCGTCGATGCCGGTCGCTGCCACGAAGGCCTCGAGCGCGTCGCACACCGTGGCGGGCGAGCCGCAGAAGACTGGGCCGATCCCGCCGATCCCGACATGCTCGGCCACCTCTCGCACCGTCCAGACCCGGCCCGGATCGGCCCGCGTGACGTTGTCCATCGCCGAGCGCCCGGCATCGTTCTCGACGTGCCGGACCTCGGCGTCGAGGTCGAGCGTCGAGAAGTCGACCCCGGTCCAGCCCGACATCAGGGCGAGCGCCCCCTCGTGGCTGACATAAGCGCGGTACTCGGCGAGCTTGGCCTGCGCCTTGGCGTCCGTCTCGGCGACGACGATGGTGGCGAGCGCGTAGATCAGGATGTCGTCCTCCCGCCGGCCTTCTTCGAGCGCCGCCTGCCGGAGCGCGGCGACACGCGGGGCGATCACCTGGGGCGAAGGACCCGACACGAACACGCATTCGGCGTGGCGGGCCGCGAAGCCGCGCCCCTTCGGCGAGGTGCCGGCCTGGTAGATCACCGGGGTGCGCTGCGGCGAGGGCTCGCCGAGATGTACTCCTTCGACCCGGAAATGCGGGCCCTCGTGGCGGATCGCCCGGACCCGGGCCGGATCGGCGAACACGCCCGCCGCCCGGTCGCGCCTGACCGCATCGTCGTCCCAGCTGCCCTCCCACAGCTTGTAGGCAACGGCCATGTACTCCTCGGCGAGGTCGTAGCGGTCGTCGTGGGCGCGCTGGCGGTCGAGGCCCATCGCCCGGGCGGCGGAATCGAGGTAGCCCGTGACGACGTTCCATCCGATGCGGCCCGCCGTCAGGTGGTCGAGCGTCGTGAAGCGGCGGGCGAGAAGGTAGGGCGCCTCATAGGACAGGTTCACGGTGACGCCGAAGCCGAGATGCTCCGTCACCGCCGCCATCGCCGGCACGACGAGGAGCGGATCGTTCACCGGTACCTGTGTGGCGTGCCGCAGGGCGGCGGCGGGCGAGCCGCCATAGACGTCGTAGAGGCCGACCACATCGGCGAGGAACACGCCGTCGAAGCAGCCCCGCTCGAGCAGCCGGGCGAGGTCGGTCCAGTAGGAGAGGGTATTGTAGTCGGCAGAGCGGTCGCGAGGGTGCCGCCACAGCCCGGGTGACTGATGTCCGACGCAGTTCATCTCGAAGGCGTTGAAGCGGATCATGGCTCGACTGGCGCGGCGGGAGTGCGGGGAGATCGCTCGACGGTATCACGTCGGCTTCATCGGGCTGGCGCGGGATCGCGCCAAAGCGGGGGCGACCGCCGTCGAGCGTAGGATGCATCATCCATACTGAGCCAGCCCGCGAGATCGGGCCATTCCAAATCCGCAGGTTGGAGTAAAAAATCGTTCTTATCACTTCGCCCTGAGGAGAAATAAATTCTATCGTAGACGTTCTCCGGGTTCCAGGGCTCTCTCGCCATCGAGAGAAGCCAAGGAGGCTGACGATATATTCTGAGAAGCAAAGGATTTTCGCCCGCGCCCCCTTGGATGTCGGGACCGGCCATGATCTACAGGCGCCGACACCACAATGACGAGGCGTAAGCTCTTTCGCGCCCCGGCACTGCCGCCCGAGGATTCGATCCGATGTCGTCCACCCGTCGAACCGTGCTCGCGGGCCTCGCCGCCTCGGCCGCCTTGAGCCGCCCCGCTCGTGCCGCCACGCCGCTGCGCATCGGGTACCAGCGCTCCTCGACGCTGGTCGCGCTGCTGCGCCAGGACGGGAGCCTGGAACAGGCCCTGTCGGCGCAGGGCGTCGGCCTGTCCTGGCACGAGTTCACCAGCGGCCTTCCGATCATGGAAGCGCTGAACGCCGGCTCGATCGACGTCTCGGCCGACGTCGCCGACACGGTGCCGGTCTTCGCGCAGGCGGCCGGCGCGCGCATCACCTATTTCGCCCAGGAGGCGGCCTCGCCCGAGGCGCAAGGAATCCTGGTGCCGAAGGACTCAGGCCTCCGCTCCGTGGCCGACCTCAAGGGCAAGCGGATCGCGGTCACCAAGGGTGCGGGCAACCACTTCCTGGTCCTCGCCGCCCTCAGGGAGGCTGGCCTGTCCTTCCGCAGCATCATGCCGGCCTATTTGAGCCCGGCCGATGGGCGCGCCGCGCTGGAGAGCGGGGGCGTCGAGGCCTGGGCCGCCTGGGACCCGTTCCTGACGGCGGCGCAGAAGCAGGCCGGCGCGCGGGTCCTGCGCGACGGAGCCGGGCTGTCGCTCTACAAGCGCTATTACCTCGCTGCCGACACTTACGTCGCGGCGAACGGGCCGGTGCTCGGCCTCCTGTTCGGCAAGCTGGCGCAGACCGGGGCCTGGGTGAAGGCGAACCCGGCCGAGGCCGCCTCACGGCTTGCCACGCTCTGGAAGCTCGATCCCGAGATCGTTCTGGCGGCGAATGCCCATCGCAGCTATCGGGTCGAACCCGTCATCCGGGACAGCCTATCCGAGCAGCAGACGATCGCCGATGCGTTCCGCGCCGAGGGATTGTTGCCGCGCGCCGTTGACACCGCCACCCTCGGGATCTGGGCGCCCCCTGTTCGCTGACCGGTCCGAAGTCTCTGGGGCGGATCGAGAAACCGTTCCTGCATCGGACGGTGCTTCAGAGAGACGGTGTGCCCAGCAATCCGTGATGGTGCCCGGGTCTTCTCTGTTGCGCGCGTAGGGCCTGTCATAGCCGATGCCAATCCGGACCCGAGCGGATAGCCTGAGAAAATGATGACGTTTCAGGTCAGTATAAGGTCTTTCTCAACTCAGAGCGCAATCATCTGGAACTTGAAGGCTTGTTTCTCCACATGGGATCAAGTCGCTCGCTCCGTGCGAGATCGGCGAACTTCGCCCCGCGCCACGGCAGATATTTGCCCGGGCGCCTGACGTGCCACGGAGCCGGCCAGAGGAGCCCGGGGGCGGGCGGCTAAGGACATCCTCCATGGACGCCCGGGGGCCCAGGCACGCGACAGGGCGCCCGAACGCGACCAGCCCCGGCAGCTTGGCGCGTGCCGCCGCGGGCGCAGCCACCACACTGGCGATGCGCTGTTCGTGCCGACCATGCCCATGCTCGCTGCACGTCAGATGCGGCAAGGCGTCGGACGCCCGGGTGAAGCCGGCCTCGGCGCTGGCATACAGCGACGGCTGGTTCGTCTTGAGCCCGAGCACGTAGTGGGCGCCCGCCTCGCGTATGACCGTGGCCGTGTCGGGCCGACAATGGAGCGCGTCGGCCGTGATGGTGCAACCCTTCGGGCACAAGGTTTCGAGCAGGGTGCGAGCCGCCGCGGCCTCACCGCCGGCCCCGGCCCGGGTCTGAGCCAGCGAGAGGCGCGTGAGGCCATCGAACACGCTGACCATCAGGGGCGGCATGTGGCGCTGGCCCGCCTCGTAGGCGCGCCGCAGCGCCTTCCCGTCCACGGCCAGCACCGCGCCGCTGCGCAGAGATTGTCCCATGGCGGACAGGCAGGCTGCGAGGGCCTGCTTCAACTCGCGCGGGTCGAGCAAGCGTAGGACCCGCGAGATGGTGTCGTGGCCCGGCGTGCCGTGGCGCATGATCAGGACTTCGCGAAACTCCTCCTCATGTCCCGCCGCGAAGTCGGCGATGTCGACACAGGTTTTTTCGCCACACAGCAGGCCGCAGAGCACCAGGAACAACATCTCGCCCTAGTCGTAGCGCGCCATAAAATCGCGCGGATCACGAACCTCGCGAAAGATTGTTAGGATCTGCTCGACCATGATCGGACCCTCCTAGTGGAACGGTCCGATCAAACCCGTGCGAGCACATCATCGCAATGCACGATCTACTCGTATGCAATCGCCCTGCGGTCCGGTCGGGGACGGCCCGGGTTAGAGGCTATGCCAGTAGGTCATAATGCCAAGCTTCCCCCGCAGGAGATGAAGCGCGGCAGTGCGTCCAAGTGAGATAGGTTCTTAGTGCGGGCCGAGCACCCGGCCGACCTGGCGAGGGCACTCGGCCGGGACCGGCCAGCTCAAGCCCCGAGGCGCGCCTGCTCCTGAGCCACCGCCTCATCGAATCTTGGATGTGCAGACAGGCTGCCCTCGGCGTCCCCCGGGAACAGAGGTGCGGCCCGCCGTCGGCACCGTCGAGAGGAGCCATTCCATCACAGGTCGGCTCCCTGTAGGCAAAGGGCGCGCTCCTGCTGGCGGCGACGGGTCAGGCCCGGCATCACGACCCCGGCCGCCCTGTTCCACCTCAGCGTCGCGTCACAAGCGGCGTGGGGGTTGCCAGCGTTCCACTCGCGGGCCGCCGAGCTCTTGCAGAAGGCGCCGGATGCCCGGGCCCGTGTTCAATGTGTGTCGGGGCTACGTGCTCACGAGTGCCCCGGCGCCGTGCAACGGACGACCTCGTACGCTACGCCGCAAGATCCAGGGCGAGTTGGCCAGCGTAGGGGGCTGCCTTCCGCGGCCGCCGCGGCGGGGCGGGCACGGGCACGTACTGGATCGTCGGAAGCGGAGCCGGTGCCGGCAGGATCACCGCGGACCCGTCGTCCCAGGGATCAATGCCGACGGCCTCGGCGACTGAGCAGGCGAAACGCATGCTAAAGCGCCAGTCATCATCGTCCAAGAGTTGCTCGAAGACCTTCCTACGGATGGAAGGATAGACCGCGTGGAGCTCCTTTCACTCCCACCGGCGGGCCGGGATTGCATCCCGGACGCAGGCCAGGATGCAATCCTTCTTCTCGACGTAGGAGCGCGGGAGCACGGCACAGGCGTGCTCGGACGCATCAACTTCATGACTGGCAAGCCCCCAGGCCCACGACCGATTCGTGCCGATGCGTGACCCGGGACGAGAGTCCATGCCACCCACGATGGGGAAGCCGGGCGACCCTATCATCGGCCCGAGTCAATCCACCACCATCCACGCAAAGTGAGCAAGAACCACCGATCCGGGGCAATCCCAGACATACCGGCGATCGCCCAGGCCTTGAGCCTATACTAGCTCCCAGCCAGTCCCCAGTTGAGCTCCGACGTTGCCCCCGCCCACGATCTGCGCTCCGTTCATCTGCCACTGCGCTAGTTGCGAGCCATTCTGCAGCACGATGTCCGACCGTCCATCTCCCGTCATATCCGCCACCCCGGCATACGCCCAGTCGGTCCCCATGTTTGCGATGACTGGGCCAGGCTGGATCTGTCCGCCCTTCATGAACCACTGTGCCAGGCTCTGACCGTTCTGCAGCAAAATGTCGGCCTGCTGATCGCCGTCGAAGTCGCCTGTCCCGACCACGCTCCAGCCTTCAGCCATCGTGCCGAGCGTCCCTCCGGCGATCATATCGAGCCCGTCGAGGTACCATGGGGCGACGGTCTGACCGTTCTGCAGCAGCAGGTCCGACTTGCCGTCGCCGTTGAGGTCAGCCACGCCTGCCAGCTGCCAGCCGTCGCCCATCGTGCCGATGATCCCATTGGCGCCGACCGTCGATCCGTCGAGCTGCCACACCGCCAGGGTCTGGCCGTTCTGTAGGATCAGGTCGGCCTTGCCGTCGCCGTTCACGTCGCCGGTGCCGGCGATCTGCCAGCCGTTGTCCAGGGTGCCGACGATGCCCTCGGCACCGATGCTGCTGCCGTGCATTGTACGGACAGCGAGGGTCTGGCCGTTCTGCAGGATCACGTCGTCGCGCCGGTCGCCGTTGGTGTCGGCGAGTCCCACCACCGTCCAGTCGGCGGAGAGGTTCGGGAGATCGGTGGCCGCGCGGACGTCGATGCCGTCCATGAGCCAGAGGCCGAGGCGGTCCTGGTTCTGGAAGATGAAGTCGCTCCGGCCGTCGCCGTCGAGGTCGCCCATCAGACGGCGGGTCTGGAGGTCCTGGTCGGCGAAACGCAGGGTCTCGGTCGAGGCGATGGTGTCGGTGCCCTCCTGGCCGGCGAGGGCGCGCACGGTGGTGAGGGTGCCGGTCTGGGTGACGACGTAGTTCGAGCGGCTCAACGCGAAGGCGGCGATGTCGTGCCCACTGCCGCCCTGGATGAGATCGCTGCCGTCGCCGCCGAGCAGCCCGTCGTCGCCGGCATCACCGGTCAGCGTGTCGAAACCGGCGCCGCCCACGAGGATGTCCCTGCCGTCGCCGCCGCGGACAAGGTCACTGCCCCCGCCGCCGCCGATCACGTCGTTGCCGGCATCGCCGAATAAGATTAACGGGGAGGCGTCGCTGGTGTACCAGATGAAATCGTCGCCGTCGCCGCCGTGGACAAGGTCCGCCCCCTCGCCGAGGCTGCCCCGGATCGTGTCGTTGCCGCCGCCGCCGTAGATTGTATCGTTACCCTTGCCGCCCCGGATCGAGTCGGCTCCGTCGCTCAGGCCCGGCGCCCAGCCGTCGTCCCCGTAGATGAGGTCGGCGCCCTGTCCTCCGGTCAGCGTGTCGTTGCCGCCGTTACCGGAGATCGTCACGGCATCGAGATCGTTGCCATACCAGACGGTGTCGTTGCCCACGCCCCCCAGAACCGTATCGTTCCCGGTATGAATCGGCGACGCGCCGCCATCCGTGATGAGATCGTCACCCACACCGCCATCGACTAGATCGTTCCCGATGCCGCCTAGTGCACTGACTCATTCG
>NZ_JTHF01000126.1 GCF_001043895.1 Methylobacterium indicum | reverse complement strand
GTCGAGGCCTTGCGGGCGCTCGACGCGCGGGGCGTGATGCGGCGCCTCGGCGTCGCCGGCTGGAAGCTGCCCTTCATCGCCCGCCACATGCACGGGCTCGCCGCCCGGGATGCCGGCGCGCTGGCGCTGTTTCCGGGCATCCCGGCCCTGCTCGGGCGGTTGCGCGAGGGCGGCATCGCCCTCGCCCTCGTCAGTTCGAACCGCGAAGACGTGGTGCGCCGGGTGCTCGGCCCCGACTGCGCCGGCCTGATCGGGCATTACGCCTGCGGCGCCGGCGTGTTCGGCAAGGCGCGCCGGTTCGCCGCGGTGGTGCGGGCGAGCGGCGTCTCCCCCGGCCGGGTGCTGTGCCTCGGCGACGAGCTGCGCGATCACGCGGCGGCCGCGCGGGCGGGCCTCGCCTTCGGGGCGGTGACCTGGGGCTATACCCGGGGACCGGCGCTCGCGGCCGCGGGCCCGGCACATCTGTTCGCGACCCCCGAGGCGGTGGCGGCGGCGCTCCTGCCGCCCGCCGCCCGGGCCGCCTGAAGGCGGTCGCGGCGCGCTTTCAGTAGTGCGGCACCGTCCGGTGCTCGACCAGCGGCGCTTCCATGCGGAAATGCAGGCCCGTCGGCTTGAAGTCGAAGCGGATGTCGGCGCCGCATTGCATGGTGAGCACCCGCTGCAGCAGGGTCGACCCAAAACCCTTGCGGGTCGGCTCCGCGGTGCGCGGGCCGCCGCGCTCGGTCCAGTCGAGGCGCAGGCGCCGGCCGGTTTCACCCTGATCGACGGCCCAGGTCACGGTGATGCGCCCCTCGGGCACCGAGAGGGCGCCGTGCTTGGCGGCGTTGGTGGTCAGCTCGTGGATCGCCATGCCGGTCGGCACCGCGAGGTCGGCGGTGAGCTCGACGAGCGGCCCCTTCAGGGCGATGCGCTTGCCGGCCTCGTCGTTGTAGGGGCCGAGCTCGTTCTCCAGCATCTCCTGGAGCGAGGCCATCTGCCAGTAATCCTCCGTGAGGAGGTTGTGGGTCTTGGCGAGCGAGATCACCCGGGCCGAGAAGCCCTGGTAGAATTCGTCGACGCTGGTCGCCCCGCGCGCCGAGGCGCCGAGCAGCGCCTGCACGGTGGCGAGCGTGTTCTTCACCCGGTGGTGCAGCTCGCGGATCAGCAGGGCCTGGCGCTCGGCGGTCTGCTGGCGCTCGTGCAGGAAGGCCGCGGCCTCGCGCTGGCGCCGGCGCGCCCGCACGGCGAAGCGGGTCGCGGTCACCAGGGTGGCGGGGTGGAACGGCCGCTCCAGCAGGGTGACGTTGCCCAGCGACTCCATCAGCCGCGCCTCCGGCGGGGTGCCCCGCAGGGTGAGCAGCACGAAGGGATAGTCCGACCACGGCTCCTGCCCGGCGAGGTAGGCGGCGAGCCCGTGGCGGTCGGAGGCGCGCAGGGCCTCCTCGGTCAGGACCGCGCAGCTGCCCTCGTCGAGCCGGGCGACCAGCGCCGGCAGGTCGGCGCAGACCTCGGCCCGCAGGCCGGCCTCCTCCAGGATGGTGCCCGCCACCTCGGCGTCGCGGCCGGCCGGCGCCAGGATCAGGACCGGGGGATCATTCTCTCTCATGACTGTCCCGATCGCCCGACCCCACCGGCAGGTCCCGCGCGGGCCCCACGCCCTCGGCCGGCAGGCGGCCCTCGTAGATCGGCACGCCCGTCAGGACCCCCCGGAAGCCCGTCAGCGGCGCGCCGACACGCAAACCGCCGCCGTCGATCCGGAGTTCCCGGATGGTATCTTCGTGCGGCCCCACCCTCTTCTTGACCACCGAGACCGCCCGGCGCAAGTGCCCGTCCGCCTCGAAGAACCGAAAGAGCACGACGGTGTCGCTGAGATAGGTGAGATCGACCGCCGCCGACATCTGGCCGACGAGGCCGTGCTGGGCCAGCACCAGCAGCGTCGTCACCCCCTGCTGGTTCAGGTAGGTCAGGATCTCGTGCATCTGCAGCAGCAGATATTGCTCGCCCGGCATCGCGTTGTGGTAGCCGGTGAGCGAATCGATCAGCACCAGGCGGACGCCCGCGCGCTCGACGGCGTCGCGGACCATCGTGGCGAGCTCGCCCGGCGAGACCTCGGCCGGGTCGATCTGCTCGACCCGCAGGCGGCCGTCGGCCATGGCGGCGGCGATGTCCATGCCGAGGCCGGCGGCCCGGCGCCGCAGGATCCCGATCGGCTCGTCGAAGCTCAGGATCAGCCCGCGCTCGCCGCGCGCCAGCGCCGCCGTGACGTAGGCGAGCGCCGTCGACGACTTGCCGACCCCCGAGGGCCCGAGCAGCATCGTGCTGGTGCCCCGGTCGAGGCCCCCTCCCAGCAGCGAATCGAGACCGGGATTGCCGCTGCCGAGGCGGTCGATCTCGTAGGCATGGCCGTGCTCGGCCGCGATCAGGCGGGGGAACACCGTGAGGCCGCCGCGGCGGATGACGAAGTCGTGGAAGCCGCCGCGGAAATGCGTGCCGCGCATCTTGATCACCCGCAGGCGCCGGCGCTCGCCGCCATAGACCGGGGCGAGCTGCTCGAGCTGGATCACCGCGTGGCAGAGGCTGTGCAGGTTGAGGTCGTCCTGCTCGGCGGTGAGGTCGTCGAGGAGGAGCGCGGTGGTGTCGTGGATCAGCAGGTAGCTGCGCAGCGCCAGCACCTGGCGGCGGTAGCGCAGAGACCCCTGCGACAGGAGCCGGATCTCGGAGAGGCTGTCGAACACCACCCGCTGCGGCTTGATCCGGTCGATCTCCGCGATGGCGAGCCTGACGGTCTCGCCGAGTTCGAGGTCGGAGGAATGGACGAGGCTCTGCTGCTGGCGCGGATCGAGGCTGAGCTCGGGCGGCACCAGCTCGAAGATCTCGATGCCGTCGAGCGACCAGCCGTGGCGGGCCGCGACCGAGACGAGCTCGCGCCGGCTCTCCGACAGGGTGATGTAGAGGCAGCGCTCGCCGAGCCGCGCCCCGTCGAGGAGGAATTGCAGCGCCTGGGTGGTCTTGCCGGAGCCCGGTCGGCCCTCGATCAGGTGGGCGCGGTTGGCCGCGTAGCCACCCTCCAGGATGGAATCGAGGCCCGGCACCCCGGTCGGGATCGGCGCGGCGTCGTCGGGGGGCGGAAGCTGGGGATCGGGCAGAGGATCGGACATGGACGGCGGGCGGGCCTTCGGCAGGCAGGTCTCGTGACGGTCTGATCGTCGGGTGTCTCCCGAGAACGCCGGACCGCTGCCAATCGCTCGCCCGGGGCGGCGACGTGCGGCGGGAGGTCTCGGTGAGGCGCCCCACGATCGGCGGCGACGGGCCTTTTTCGCCCGGCAGGGGTCGTGATCGGCTTGTGGCAAAGAAATGCGGCGAGAACAAAGGGATCGTGCGATCGCCCGGCAGGTTCCACACGGGCGTGGCATCGCGCCGGCACCCGCATGATGCGCTGCGGGAAAAAGTGGACCCGTCCCCTTGACGCCGCGGGGGTTCGCACGCATGTGGCGCTGGTCCGCGCGTCGTCCGACGATTCGGTGCCGCGCGGCCTCATCGGAATCCTGAATCCCCCATGCCCAGCGACAGTAGTCGACGGACCGCGCCGCCTCGGTGCCGCCTCGCGTGACCCGCGCCTGATCGCTGATCGGGCTCGCCCGCGACCGGCGCCGATGCGGCCGGTCGAACGAGGTGAGCCATGACCCTGACGACGATGACCGCCCGCTCCGGCGGCGCCGCCACCCGCGACCGCAGCGTCGTGGTCGTTCTGCTTCTCATGCTGGCGCTGGTCTTCGGACCCGCCATCGGCCTGCACGTGGCCGTCAACCTGCTCGGCCCCGGCGCCGCGCCGGACGGCCTCGCCGCGACCGCCACCGAGGCGCCCCGGGGCGCCCGGGGCTGACGGAGCGGGGCCGGCCCGCACCGGCTCCCCCCTCGTCAGGCCGCCCCCCGTCCCCGCAGGACCAGCACCGCGCCAGCGACGAGCAGCGCGGCCCCGCACCAGGTCTGCCAGCCGAGCGGCGCCGCGGTGCCGCCCGGCCGGCCGGTCAGGCCGGCGGCATCGGCGGCGATCCCCGCCGCGAGCTGGCCGGCCACCACCATGGTCACCGTGACGGTCGCGCCCTGCTGGCGGTAGCCGTACAGGCAGGCGGCCACGAACAGCGTGCCGAGCAGTCCCGGCACCAGGAACCAGGGCTCCGCCCGTTCCACCAGCCGCAGCGGGAAGCCCGGCCCGCTGCGCCAGGCTTCGACGAGGCCGAGCAGCGACAGCCCGACCAGCGAGTTGCACAGGAGCGCCCCGGTCAGGCCGGCGCCCCGCGTCGCCATGGCCCCCATCAGCGCGTTCTGGACCACCAGTCCCGCCCCGGCGACGAGGCAGAGGATCGCCGCGCCGCTCATCGGGCGACGTCCGCGGAACGGGCGGATGGGCCGGGGTGGGAGGGCATGGCACGGCTCCTGTCGATGAAGATCATCTCCTATGATGGACGAGCGTAAAATACCAGAGACGAACGCGGAGGCCGGCGTGCCGCCGTGCCGATGACGGCTCCGGCCGAAGCCGCCGGTCCGTCACCGGGGCGCGAACGAGACCCGTCGAGGCTTTCTCCGGCCCGCCAGAACAGCGATGGATCGTCGGCGTCCGCCTGATCGCGGTCCGCGAAGCGCGAGGACGAGCCCTGCGGCCCGCCACCTTCCCGCGCCCCCGGAAACCCGCTACGCCTCCCCACCATGTCGACCCAATCGCCTTCGACCGCCCCGTCGCCCGTCACCGTCGCCGCCGGCTCCGTCCGGTTCGGCAACCATCTGCCGCTGAGCCTGATCGCCGGCCCCTGCGCCCTGGAGAGCCGGGCCCACGCCCTCGAGGTCGCGAGCGCCCTCAAGGAGATGACGGCGGCTCTCGGCATCGGCCTCGTGTTCAAGTCGTCCTTCGACAAGGCCAACCGCACCTCGGCCGGGTCGAGCCGCGGCCTCGGCCTGACCCAAGCGCTGCCGATCTTCGCCGAGATCCGCGAGACCTTGGGGCTCCCGGTCGTCACCGACGTGCACGAGGCCGGCCATTGCGCCGCGGCGGCGCAGGCCGTGGACGTGCTCCAGATCCCGGCCTTCCTGTGCCGGCAGACCGACCTGCTGCTCGCGGCGGCCGCCACCGGCCGGGTGGTCAACGTCAAGAAGGGGCAGTTCCTCGCTCCCTGGGACATGGCCCATGTCGCGGCCAAGATCACGGGCGCGGGCAATCCCAACGTGCTCCTCACCGAGCGCGGCGCCTCCTTCGGCTACAACACCCTCGTCTCGGACATGCGCGCCCTGCCGATCATGGCGCAGGTGAGCGGCGGCCTGCCGGTGGTGTTCGACGCCACCCACTCGGTGCAGCAGCCCGGCGGCCAGGGCGCCACCTCGGGCGGCCAGCGCGAATTCGTGCCGGTGCTCGCCCGGGCCGCGGTGGCGGTGGGGGTCGCGGGCGTGTTCATCGAAACCCACGCCGATCCCGACCGGGCGCCCTCCGACGGGCCCAACATGGTGCCGCTGCGCCAGATGCCGGCCCTGCTCGCCGAGCTCCAGGCCTTCGACCGGCTCGCCAAGGCCCGATCCGCCGACGGGACCGGCGTCTGACGGAGCCGGGGCGATGCAGGCCGCCAGCGATTCGCCCTCCCGCCTGATCGCGGTCCTGGCCGCCGGGGGCTTCGCCAGCACCTTCGCCGGCCGGGTGGTCGAGCCGCTGGTCGGCGTGCTCGCCCGCGACCTCGCGAGCCCGCCCGCTACCGTGGCGCTCCTCTCCACCGCCTTCGCCCTGCCCTACGCGCTGATCCAGCCGATCCTCGGCCCGGTCGGCGACGCGCTCGGCAAGGAGCGGGTGGTGGTCACCTGCCTCCTGGTGATGAGTCTCGCGCTCGCGGCCTGCACGGTCGCGGGCGACATCGGCACCCTGTTCGGCCTGCGCATGGTCGCGGGCGCGGCGGCCGGCGGGGTGATCCCGCTCTCGCTCGCCATGATGGGCGACCGCATCCCGATGGCCCAGCGCCAGGTCGCGATCGGCCGCTTCCTCGTCGCGGTGATCCTCGGCCAGCTCTCCGGCTCCACCATCGCCGGGCTGATCGAGGGAGCGATCGGCTGGCGCGGCGTCTTCGCCCTCGCCGCCGGGGTCGGGGCGGTCGGCCTGTCCGGGGTCGCCCTCGGCTTCGCCCGACGCCTGCGCGCCCCCGGGGGCCGCTTCGCCGTGGCCCCGGCGCTGGCGCGCTACCGCACGATCCTGCGCACCCCCCGCGCCCGGGTGCTCTTTGCCGCCGTCTTCGTCGAGGCGATCGCGGTGTTCGGCATCTTCCCGCATCTCGCCCACCTGATCGAGGCCCGTGGCGAGGGCGGACCCCGGGAGGCCGGGCTGGTGCTGGCGGGCTTCGCCGCCGGAGGCCTGACCTACTCGCTCACCGTCGCGCTGCTGCTGCGCCTCCTCGGCCAGACCCGGATGCTGATGGCGGGCGGCGCGATCTCGGGGGGGGCGCTCCTCGTCGTCGGTCTCGCCGGCGCCTGGCAGACCGACGCCGCGGCGCTCGTGGCCCTGGGCCTCGGGTTCTACATGCTGCACAACACCTTCCAGGTGCAGGTGACCGAGGTGGTGCCGGAGGCCCGGGCCTCGGCGGTGGCGCTCCACGCCTTCTCGTTCTTCTGCGGCCAGGCGATCGGCGTGGCGGTCCTGGGCCTCGGCCTTGAGACCCTCGGCCAGCTGCCGGCGCTCGCCCTCTGCGCCGCCGCGATCCTGGTTCTCGGCCTCGTCACGGCCCGCCGGCTCGCCCGTCCGGGCTGACAGCCCGGTCGAGCGCCAGTTCAGCCAAAATTCAGGCGACGGCCGCCAGGATCAGCCCCAGTCACGCCCCCCGTGGCGAGGGCCGGATGACCGGTCCATCGCCGCGACGGCGGGCGGCCCCGGGCCGAACGATTGTGGGAACCCTATCCTGCCGAGCTCGTTGTCCGGGTCATATGGCTTGAACGAAAGCAGGAGATCAACGATGCGCAAGCTGGCGATCATCCCGGCCCTCGCGGTGGCTCTCGGCGCCGTGTCCACCGTCGCCCCCTCCCCGGCCCAGGCCCAGGGCTGGCGCGGTCACGGCTACGGCCACCATTACGGCCACGGCTATGGTCGGGGTTACGTCGGCCGGCCCTACGCCTATGGCGGGCGCCGCCGCGGCATCTCGCCGGGCGCCGCCGCCGGCCTCGGCATCGCCGGTGCCGCCGGGGGCGCGATGGGTGCGGCCGCCGCCGCCGATGCCGCCCGCCGCAACGGCTACGGCTATTACGGCGCCCCGGCCCCGGCCTACGGGTATGGCTACGGCTACTGAGACCGCAACCCATTCGACATGACGAGGGGCGGCCGGGGGAACCCGGCCGCCCCTCTCTCGTTCAGCCCCGCGCGCGGTAGGGCGGCACGCCCTGGTCGGGCAGCCAGACCGAGGCCGGCGGGGTGCCGGTCTGCCAGAACACGTCGATCGGGATGCCGCCGCGCGGGTACCAGTAGCCGCCGATGCGCAGGTAGCGCGGCTCCAGGAGCGCGGTCAGCCGGCGGCCGATGCCGACGGTGCAATCCTCGTGGAAGGCGCCGTGATCGCGGAAGCTGTGCAGGTAGAGCTTCAGCGACTTCGACTCGACCAGCCATTGATCCGGTACGTAGTCGATCACCAGGATGGCGAAGTCGGGCTGGCCGGTCACCGGGCAGAGCGAGGTGAATTCCGGTGCGGTGAAGCGGGCGCAGTAATCGGTGTCCGGGTGCGGGTTCGGCACGCGGTCGAGCTGGGCCTCTTCCGGCGAGCGCGGCTGGGCGGTGGGCTGCCCGAGCTGCCGGGCGTGGTCGGTGATGTCGTGCGTCATGCCCGCCCTAATAGACCCGCGCGGGCCCGCGCGATACCGGCGGCCCCGCGCTAGCGCGCACGGGAGACCCCTCGACGACCTCCGCCGGGCGCGGGTCCGTCTCCGGCACCGGCCGTCTTCCCTTCCGGCACCCGGTCTCTCCCCGCCGCCGCCGCCCCTCGCCATTCCCCACCCTTGGGCGGCTTGCCGCAGGCGGCATCTTGGCCGATAAGCCGCGCGAACGCTCGATGCCTGCCCGAGAGATCCTCTCATGACCGCGATCACCAACATCGCCGCCCGCCAGATCCTCGACAGCCGGGGCAACCCCACGGTGGAGGTCGACGTCCTCCTCGAGGACGGCTCCTTCGGCCGCGCCGCGGTCCCGTCCGGTGCCTCGACCGGCGCCCACGAGGCGGTGGAACTGCGCGACGGCGACAAGTCCCGCTACGGCGGCAAGGGCGTGCTGAAGGCCGTCGAGGCGGTCAACGGCGAGATCCTGGACGCGATCGGCGGCATGGACGCCGAGGAGCAGGCCGCCATCGACGAGGCGATGATCGAGCTCGACGGCACGCCGAACAAGGCCCGCCTCGGTGCCAACGCGATCCTGGGCGTCTCGCTCGCCGTCGCCAAGGCCGCCGCCGAGGCTTCCGGCCTGCCGCTCTACCGCTATGTCGGCGGCACCCAGGCCCGGATCCTGCCGGTGCCGATGATGAACATCATCAACGGCGGGGCCCACGCCGACAACCCGATCGACTTCCAGGAATTCATGATCATGCCGGTGGGCGCCGAGTCGCTCGCCGAGGCGGTGCGCTGGGGCGCCGAGGTGTTCCACACCCTCAAGGGCGCCCTGAAGAAGGCCGGCCACAACACCAACGTGGGCGACGAGGGCGGCTTTGCCCCCAACCTGCCGTCGGCCGAGGCGGCGCTCGACTTCGTGATGGATTCGATCCGCGCCGCCGGCTTCGAGCCGGGCCGCGACATCGTGCTGGCGCTGGACTGCGCCGCCACCGAGTTCTTCAAGAACGGCTCGTACGTCTACGAGGGCGAGGGCCAGACCCGCGACCCCGAGGCCCAGGCGACCTACCTGGCGAAGCTCGTCGACGCCTACCCGATCCTGTCGATCGAGGACGGCATGTCCGAGGACGACTGGGCCGGCTGGAAGGCGCTGACCGACAAGGTCGGCAACCGCTGCCAGCTCGTCGGCGACGACCTGTTCGTGACCAACGTCACGCGCCTGTCGGAGGGGATTTCCAAGGGCACCGCGAACTCGATCCTGGTGAAGGTCAACCAGATCGGCTCGCTGACCGAGACGCTCGCCGCCGTCGACATGGCCCATCGCGCCGGCTACACCGCCGTGATGTCGCACCGCTCCGGCGAGACCGAGGACGCGACCATCGCCGACCTCGCCGTCGCGACGAATTGCGGGCAGATCAAGACCGGCTCGCTCGCCCGTTCGGACAGACTGGCCAAGTACAACCAGCTCATCCGCATCGAGGAGGGCCTGGGCTCGCAGGCCCGCTACCTCGGCCGCGGCGCGCTGAAGATCGGCTGATCGTCCCCGGTGGAGGGGCTCGCGCGCCCCTCCCCGCTCATGACGGCATCACACCTTGCAGGCCGCCTCCGGGCGGCCTTTTCGTTGGGCAGGCAGGCCTCGTCGCGGCGCGAACACCACGACGTTGCCGGCGAGCACCAGGGCGAAGCCGAGGCCGGCGAGCGGCGTCACCCGGTAGCCTTCCGCGAAGACCGAGATCGTGAGCGCCACGACCGGAAACAGCACGGTCATGTAGGAGGCCTTCTCGGGGCCGATCCGGTGCACCACCGTCAGGTAGGCGGTGAAGCCGACCACCGAGCCGGGGATCGCCAGGTAGAGCAAGGCCCCGACATAGGCCGGTGACGGATCGAAGCCGAACGGCACCCCGCGCAAGAACGCGACCGTCGCCACCAGGGCGGCCCCGGTCAGCATCCCGTAGGCGTTCACCGTGGCGACCGGCAGCCCGTGGCGCTGGTTGCGGGCCGAGACGAGGTTGCCGGCCGAGAAGAACCAGGTGCCGAGGAGCGCCAGGCCGAGACCGATCGCGGTGTCCCGGTCGAGGGCGGTACCGAGAAGCGTGTCCCGGAACAGGCAGGCGATGCCGAGAAGCCCGATCATTGCCCCGGCGAGGATCCGGGGTGCCGGCCTGCGGCGGTGGAAGAGATACGCGTTGGCGACGTTGAAGATCGTGGCGGCGGAAAACACCACCGAGACGATCCCGCTCGGGACCGAGCGCGTGGCGAGGTAGAAGCAGGCGAAGTTGCACGAGAACAGGCACAAGGCCTGCAGCACCACGAAGGGCAGGTGCCGCCGCGGGATCGGCGCGAGCCGCCCGGAGAGGACCAGCGCGGCGGCGAGCACGGTGCCGGCGAGCGCGAAGCGGTAGGCGATCGAGGCCTCGAAGGCGACGGGACCGAGCTGGTGCTTGATGGCGATCCAGGTCGTTCCCCAGATGAGCACGGTGAGGGCGTACAGGAGGGCGGTCACGGCGGCGGGTTCCAGCGGGTTCGGAGGGGCCGGGATAGGCCGGGCCCGGGCCGGCGGTCTGTCCGGTTCCGGCGGCGGCGTTGCCGGTTCTTGGGGTTTCCTCGGGGTTTCCTCGGGGCTTCCTCGGGTTTTTCTGGCCCCCGCCCCGTTGCGGAGGACGGGCGCCGGCCCCTACAGCCTCTCCTCGCACCATCGCCCTGGCCCGAAGACCCGTGACCGCGCCGAACCCCGACGTCCGCGACGCCCTGTCCCGCACCGGCGCGGCGCTCCTGCGCAGCGCCGATCTCGGGCGCGGGCTGTCGCTCGCCGAGTGGCAGAACCGCGACAACCGCGCCCGCTACGACCGGCCGGACCACCACACGCTGAGCCTCTATCTCGAGGGTGGCGAGGGCGTGGTGCGGGAGGACGGCGCGGTGTCGGGCGGGGGGCCGGACAAGCTCTGCCTGCTGCCGGCCGGCCACGAGAGCCGCTGGCTGATCGGCGGTCCGCTGCGGATGCTCCACCTCTACGTCGCGCCCGAGACCCTGGCCTACCAGGCGGTGAGCGCGCTGGACGTCGATCCCCGCGCCGTCTCCCTGCACGAGCTGACCTTCGCGGAGGACCCCGCCACCGCCATGCTGATGCGCGGCGCGGTGCTGCCCCTCGACTGGGCGGCGGGCGCCGACCGGATGGCGCTGGGCTCCGCCTGCCACCTCCTGCTCCACGCCCTGCTGCGGCGCCATGCCGGCGGCGGCGCGCGGGCGGTGACGGGCGGCCTCGCCCCCGCGATCCGGCGTCGGATCGCGGAACTGGTCGAGGCGCGCCTCGCCGAGGCGCTGAGCCTCGAGGTGCTGGCGGACGAGGCGGGCCTGAGCACCTTCCACTTCGCCAAGATGTTCAAGGCGAGCTTCGGCGTCCCGCCGCACCGCTACGTGACCGAGCGGCGGATCGCCCGGGCCAAGGACCTGCTGGCGGAAGGAGGCGCCAGCCTCGCCCAGATCGCGCTGGCCTGCGGCTTCGCCTCGCAGAGCCACTTCACCCGCCGCTTCGCCCAGGCGACCGGCCTCACGCCGGCGGCGTGGCGGGGCGCAGCGTAACGCCTTGAGCCTTCCTTAACCCTCCCGCCCCATTCTCCCCGCATGGTAGTCCGTCGTCGCGCCCGTGCCATCCTGTTGCCGCTCGGCCTCTACGCCGTGTCGATCCTCGTGGTCGGCTACTTCCTGCACGAGGCCGAGAGCGGAAGCCGCGGCCTCGAGGCCAAGCGGGCCCTGAAGATCCAGGCCTACGGCCTGCAGCAGGAGCTCGACGCCACCAAGGCCGACCGGACCGAGTGGGAGCGCCGCGTGGCGCTGCTGCGCAGCGACCAGATCGACCGCGACCTCCTGGAGGAGCGCGCCCGGGTGGTGCTCGGCCGCGTCCACCCCAACGACGTCGTCATCATCAACCCCTGACGCGCCGCGCCCGTCGTCCCCAACCCATCCCCAGGCCAGCGGCTTTCGGTCCCAAAGCGCTCGATTTGCGCCCCCGCCTGCCCTAAAAGCTCTCCCATAAAGGTAGCAGCCGGGAGGGTGCCGATGGATGCCGCGAAAGAGGCCCACCGCGGGAGCGACGAGGCCCGCGAGATGGCGGCGCTGCCGCCGGCCTCGAACGTGCCGGCCTTCAGCCGGGACGAGGATCTTCACGCCTATCGCGAGATGCTGCTGATCCGCCGCTTCGAGGAGAAGGCCGGCCAGCTCTACGGCATGGGCCTGATCGGCGGCTTCTGCCACCTCTATATCGGCCAGGAGGCCGTGGTGATCGGGGTCCAGATGGCCTCGAAGGACGGCGACCAGGTCATCACCGGTTACCGCGACCACGGCCACATGCTGGCCTGCGGCATGGAGCCGAAGGGCGTGATGGCCGAGCTCACCGGCCGCAAGGGAGGCTACTCCCGCGGCAAGGGCGGCTCGATGCACATGTTCTCCCGCGAGAAGAACTTTTATGGCGGACACGGCATCGTCGGCGCGCAGGTGTCCCTCGGCACCGGGCTCGGCTTCTCCAACAAGTACCGCGGCGACGGCGCGGTCAGCCTGACCTACATGGGCGACGGCGCCGCCAACCAGGGCCAGGTCTACGAGAGCTTCAACATGGCGCAGCTGTGGAAGCTGCCCGTGGTCTACGTGATCGAGAACAACCGCTACGCCATGGGCACCTCGGTCTCGCGGGCCTCGGCCCAGACCGACTTTTCCAGGCGCGGCGTCTCCTTCGGCATCCCGGGCGAGCAGGTCGACGGTATGGACGTGCGCGCGGTGCGCGAGGCCGCGACCCGCGCCATCGCGCATGCCCGCGACGGCGAGGGCCCCTACATCCTCGAGATGCAGACCTACCGCTACCGCGGCCACTCGATGTCCGACCCGGCCAAGTACCGGACCAAGGACGAGGTCGCCCGCATGCGCGAGGAATCCGACCCGATCGAGCAGGTCCGCAAGCGCCTGCTCGGCGCCCACAAGGTGCCCGAGGACGAGATCAAGGCGGTCGACGCCAAGGTGCGGGCGATCGTCAACGAATCGGCGGACTTCGCCACCAGCGATCCCGAGCCGGATCCGTCCGAGCTCTGGACCGACATCCTGCTCTAGCGCCCCCTTCCGTGCCCCAGGCCGTCCGGTGCACGGACGGCCCCGCCCCTGGCCGGCGCCCGACCCGGCGCGCCCCTCTTCCGGATCGACAGAGCACCCCATGGCGACCGACATCCTGATGCCCGCCCTCTCGCCCACGATGGAGCAGGGCAAGCTGGCGAAGTGGCTCAAGAAGGAGGGCGACCCGGTCAAGGCCGGCGACATCCTGGCCGAGATCGAGACCGACAAGGCGACCATGGAGGTCGAGGCGGTCGACGAGGGCGTGCTCGCCAAGATCCTGATCGCCGACGGCACCGACAACGTCGCGGTCAACACCCCGATCGCGGTGCTGGCCGAGGAGGGCGAAGACCCGGCGGGCGTCGAGGCCGGCGGCGGCAAGCCCGGCGGCAAGGCCGAGGCCGAGGGCGAGGCCCAGAAGGCCCCCGCCCCCGACATGCAGGCGGAAGGCCAGGCCGAGCGCCCCGCCCCGGCGGCCAAGACCGGGGACGACAAGCCGGTCGAGACGCCCGCCGCCCCGGCGGTGATCACCAACCGCGGCCAGGATCCGGCGATGGCCGAGATCCCCGAGGGCACCCAGATGGTGACCCAGACGGTCCGCGAGGCCCTGCGCGACGCGATGGCCGAGGAGATGCGCCGGGACGACAACGTCTTCGTCATGGGCGAGGAGGTCGCCGAGTACCAGGGCGCCTACAAGATCACGCAGGGGCTGCTGCAGGAATTCGGCGCGAAGCGCGTCGTCGACACCCCGATCACCGAGCACGGCTTTGCCGGCGTCGGCGTCGGCGCGGCGTTCACGGGCCTGCGGCCCATCGTCGAGTTCATGACCTTCAACTTCGCCATGCAGGCGATCGACCAGATCATCAACTCGGCGGCCAAGACCCTCTACATGTCCGGCGGCCAGCTCGGCTGCCCGATCGTGTTCCGGGGCCCCAACGGCGCGGCGGCCCGGGTCGGCGCCCAGCACAGCCACGACTACGCCGCCTGGTACTCCAACGTGCCGGGCCTGAAGGTGGTGATGCCCTACACCGCCTCGGACGCGAAGGGCTTGCTCAAGAGCGCCATCCGCGATCCGAACCCGGTGGTCTTCCTCGAGAACGAGATTCTCTACGGCCAGTCCTTCCCGGTGCCGCAGCTCGACGACTTCACGGTGCCGATCGGCAAGGCCAAGGTGCACCGCGAGGGGCGTGACGTGACGATCGTCTCGTTCGGCATCGGCATGACCTACGCGCTGAAGGCCGCGCACGAACTCGCGGAAGCCGGAATCGAGGCCGAGGTGATCGACCTGCGCACCATCCGGCCGATGGATTCGGAGACGGTGGTGGCCTCGGTGAAGAAGACCGGCCGCTGCATCACCGTGGAAGAAGGCTTTCCGCAATCCGGCGTCGGTGCCGAGATCGCCGCCCGCCTGATGGTCGACGCCTTCGACTACCTCGACGCTCCCGTGCTGCGCATCACCGGCAAGGACGTGCCGATGCCCTACGCGGCGAATCTCGAGAAGCTCGCGCTGCCGAACGTCGCCGAGGTGATCGAGGCGGCCAAGGCCGTCTGCTACCGGTGAGCGGCATGACCGACGACGAGCCCCGCTTCGAGGCCCTCGACGTTCCGCCCGACGCCCTGGAGCAGGGCGGCATCGAGGTGCTGCGCGCCGCCGTGGTCGACGGGGCGGTGAGCATCGCGCTGCGCCGCTCCTTCGACGACCCGGCGACCTGGGGGCGCCTGTTCATCGACCTCGCCCGCCAGGCGGCCGTGGTCTATGCCCGCGAGACCGAGATGTCCGAGGAGGAGGCCTTCGCGCGCATCCGCGCCGGGATGGAGGCCGAGAGCCTCGATCCCGAGAGCTTCAACTGAGGCGTTCCATGGCCGAGGCCGCGCCGCGCTGGGCCACCTATGCCGATCTCGAGGCGGTGCCGGACCACCTCGTGGCCGAGATCGTCGATGGGGTGCTGGAGACGCATCCGCGGCCGCGGATGCGTCATGGCACGGCCGCCGGAGAGCTCTATGCCGAGCTGACCTTGCCATTTCGGCGCGGGCGCGGCGGGCCGGGTGGCTGGATCTTCGTGATCGAGCCGGAGGTGCATCTCGGTCGTCACGTGGTCGTGCCCGACATCGCCGGCTGGCGCCGCGAACGGCTGCCGGCCGAACCCGAGACCGCCTATACCGACATTCCCCCGGATTGGGTCTGCGAGATCCTGTCCCCCTCCACTGCTCGCCTCGATCGCGGGCCGAAGCGGCGGATCTACGCCGAGGCCGGTGTCGGCCATCTCTGGCTGCTCGATCCCACGGACGGCGTGCTCGAAGGCTTCGCCCTCACCGGCGGCCACTGGCTGTTGCTTGGCACCGTCGCGCGCGGCGAGACAGTGACCCTACCGCCGTTCGACGCCGTCTCCTTCCCCCTCGACGACTTGTTCCCCTTCGACGATCCGGCCGCCCCTCCTCCCGCCGAGACCTGAATCCATGCCGATCAACGTGCTGATGCCCGCCCTCTCGCCGACCATGGAGAAGGGCAACCTCGCCAAGTGGCTCAAGAAGGAGGGCGACGCGATCAAGTCGGGCGACGTGCTCGCCGAGATCGAGACCGACAAGGCGACCATGGAGGTCGAGGCGGTCGACGAGGGCGTGCTCGCCAAGATCGTGGTGCCGGAGGGCACCGCCGACGTGCCGGTCAACGAACTGATCGCGCTCATCGCCGAGGAGGGCGAGGATCCCGGCAGCGTGACGGCCGGCGGCAGCGGGCCGGACAAGACGGAGAAGGCCGGGACGCCGCCGGCCGGCAAGGCGGAAGGCAAGGCCGGGTCAGGACAGCCCCAGGCGCCCGCCGGCAACGAGACGCCCGGCGGCGGGACGATGTCGTATGAGCGGGTCGACACCGCGCCGGAGGGCGCGCGACCGGCAGCGGCCGGGAAGCAGGAAGGCGGGCGCCTGTTCGCCTCGCCGCTCGCCCGCCGCATCGCCAAGCAGGAAGGCCTCGATCTCGGTGCGGTGTCCGGCTCGGGCCCGCACGGCCGGATCATCGAGCGCGACGTGCGCGCCGCCATTGAGGGCGGGACGGTCAAGGAAACGGCCAAGGAAACGGCCGGCGGGACGGCCAAGCCCGCGCCGCAAGCCGCCGCCAAGGAGGCCCCCGCCGCGAAGCCCGAGCCTGCGCAAGCCCCGAAGCCCGCCGCGGCCTCACCCTCCGGCCTCACCGCCAAGCAGGTGATGGGGATGTTCGAGCCGGGCTCCTTCGAGGAGGTGCCCCTCGACGGGATGCGCAAGACCATCGCCAAGCGCCTCGTCGAGTCGAAGCAGACCGTCCCGCATTTCTACCTCTCCCTCGACGTCGAGCTCGACGCGCTCCTGGCCTTGCGCGAGCAGGTCAATGCGGGGGCGACGAAGGACAAGGACGGCAAGCCGGCCTTCAAGCTCTCGGTCAACGACTTCGTCATCAAGGCCCTGGCGCTGGCGCTCCAGCGGGTGCCGGCGGCGAATTCCGTCTGGGCCGAGGACCGCATCCTGCGGTTCCGCCACTCGGATGTCGGCGTCGCGGTGGCGATCGACGGCGGGCTGTTCACCCCGGTGATCCGCCGCGCCGAGCAAAAGACGCTCTCGACCATCTCGGCCGAGATGAAGGACCTCGCCGCCCGCGCCCGCACCAAGAAGCTCAAGCCCGAGGAGTACCAGGGCGGCACCACCGCGGTGTCGAATCTCGGCATGTTCGGCATCAAGTCGTTCGGCGCGGTCATCAACCCGCCCCACGGCACCATCCTGGCGGTCGGCGCCGAGCGCTCCGTCGACCACCCGGTGGTCGCAGGAGAGCGTCACGGTCATCGCCTGGACGACCGCCGGGGCGCCGTTCTTCGCCACCACCCGGGCCTCGCCGGCGCCGACCGCCAGGATGGTGC